>JBEIUL010000186.1:0-5399 GCA_040374395.1 Phycisphaeraceae bacterium | reverse complement strand
TGCCGCCGATCCGCCGGTCGCACCCGCCGCCACCCCCGAACTCGCCCGCTGGGCCGAGACCCGCGACGCCCGCATGGCGTGGTGGCGCGAGGCCCGCTTCGGGATGTTCATCCACTGGGGCCTCTACTCGCCCGCGGGCGGATTCTGGGACGGGAATCGCTACGAGCAGCATTACGCCGAGTGGATCCAGCACTGGGCCGCGGTGCCGTGCGCCGACTACGCGCGGGAAATGAAGCCGCTCTTCGTGCCCGCCCCGGGCTTCGCCGACGCCTGGGCCGACCTCGCCCGCGACGCCGGCATGCGGTACGCGGTCCTGACCTCGAAGCACCACGACGGCTTCACGCTCTTCAACTCGAAGGCCCCGTACTCGCTCGCGAACCCGATCACCGGCGGGACCAACATCTCGCCGCCCGGCCGCGACGTCGCCCGCGAGTTCGCCGACGCGATGAGGTCGCGCGGGCTGCGGGCGGGCTTCTACTACTCGCTCCTCGACTGGCAGCATCCCGACGCCTACGAGATGGCCTTGCCGGCGTACCCGCGCGTGCCGGGGCCGCGTGACCACCGCGTCTACGTCGACTACGTCCGCGCCCACGTCGACGAGCTGCTCTCCGGCTACGGCCCGCTCTCGACGATCTGGTTCGACTACTCCGACGGCACCCGCAACGGCGAGGCGTGGGGGGCGACGCGGCTCCTCGAGGACCTGCGGACGAAGCAGCCCGCGATCGTGGTGAACAACCGGCTCTACGAGGGGCTGGAAAACAAGAACGGCGACTACGGAACGCCGGAGAAGTACGTCCCGCCGACCGGCCTTCCCGGCATGGACTGGGAGGTGAACCACACGCTCAACGAGAGCTACGGCTTCAGCGCCCACGACGCGAACTGGAAGGACACCGCGACGGTCGTACGGCTGCTCTCGGACATCGTCTCGAAGGGCGGGAACCTCCTCCTCAACATCGGCCCCGATGCGAAGGGCCGCGTGCCCGAGCCGGCGGCCGCCACGTTACGAGGCGTCGGAGAGTGGATGAAGGTGAACGGCGAGGCGATCTACGGCACGACGGCCAGCCCGTTCCAGCGGCTCGCCTGGGGCCGCGCGACGCGGAAGCCCGGCGTGCTGTACCTGCACGTGTGGGAATGGCCGGCCGACGGGCGGCTTGTGGTGCCCATGCAGGGCAAGGTCCGGTCGGCGCGGCTGCTCGGTCATGAGCATGCCGCGCCGCTCGCCGCCGCACCGAGCGAGGCCGAAGGCGGCCGCCTCGTGGTCGAGGTACCGAAGTCGCCGGTCGATCCGGCCGTCTCGGTGCTGCGGCTCGATCTCGACGGCGACGAGCAGCCGATGCCGTTCCTGATCTTCCCGTCGCCCGACGGCCGTCTCGCGCTCACCCCGCACGACGCGACGCTCGAGGGCCCGTCGATCCGCGTCGAGCGGGTCGGAGTGATCGGCGACGTCACCCACAACATCGGCTACTGGCTCGACCTGGCCGCGACCGCGACGTGGCCGGTCGGGATCGGCCTCGGCCAGGAAGGGCCCTATCGGGTCGAGGCCGAGATCGCCTGCGCCGACGCGGCGGCCGGATCCCGCATGTCGTTCGAGGTCGAGGGCGGCCGCGGTACGCTTGAGTTCACGGTGCCCGCGACCGGCGGGTGGCAGTCCTCCCGCCGGGTCGACCTCGGAAGCGTCGAGATCCCGGCCGGCTCGCACCGGGCGATCCTCCGCGCCCTCTCGAAGCCGGGCGAGGCGATCGTCAACGTGCGGTCGATCACGCTGCGGAAGGGGTGAGCGTCCGAGTCCGCCGCGATCAGCGCCGCCGCCGCGACCGCGCGGCACCCGCGAGTCCGAAGACCGCAAGCGTCGCGGGTGTCGGCACGAAACTCACGGAAAAGTCGCTGTAGAGCGCCATCGTGTTGTAGGCCCCGCCGGACGGCGACGAGCTGTTCCCCGCGTAGAAGCCGAAGCGGATCGGGGCGGCGCCCGCGCTGAAGTCGGGATGCTCGGCCTGCGACGACGGGTCGACGCCGAAGGGCCGGTCGAAATCGGCTGCGGTCGCGGTCAGCGCGCGCAGGTCCCAGTCGCCGCCGGTGATGAAGTACTCCGCGACCCAGAAACTTCCGCCCTGCTCGATCGCGAAGCCGCACGCCTGGATGCTCTGGATGCTCCGGGTCCGCATGCTGAAGCTCACGTCAGGCAGGTCAAATCCGCCGTCCCAACCCTGCGTCGTCAGGATGTTGAAGCTGTAGACCCCGCTCCCGAATCCCGCGATCGCATTGCTGACCTGCCGCGCGTTGCCGGTGAAGCCCGCGCCGACCGCCTGGGTCGCGCCCGAGACGCTGCCCGGGTTGTAGAAGGTCGAGATCGACATCGTCCAGTCGGAATCGTTGAAGGTGGTGTCGGCGATGACGTCGGCGCCGGCTCCGGCGCCCGAGGCGAAGGCGGCGGCGATGGCGGCGAGGGGAACGGTCGGTCGCATGGCGTGCTCTCCTGGCGCCGCCGGCTCGCGGACGCCCGATGAAGTCTCACAAGTGGGACGGGAGCGCGTCAAGGCCGCTCCGGCCGGATCGCCGGAACGGATCCGGTCGTGGTCCGGGAACGCCGGAAACCGGCGGGACCCGCGTCCCGAGCGAGGCCGGCCGCGGCTTCGCCGCGGGAGGCGTGGATGTCCCCCAACAGAGATGCTCGATCGGATTCGCCATCCGCGACGCATCGCACTGCGTGACGCGGATGACCCACGAGGTGCCCCATGCTCGAGAAGATCGGAACGCCCGGCCACGAAATGATCTCGACGCCCGATGCCACGGTGCGGAGGCTTCTCGTCGATTGCCTCGCGCTGACGGCGGATCCGGACTACTACGAGGTCGGGGTCGGCATCGGCGCGACCGCGGTCGAGGTCGCCCGGACCCTGGCCAATCGCGGGAAGACGTTCCTCTTCTCGCGCGAGCACGAGGTCCGCGAGCTGAAGGCCGATCTCGAGGCCCTCGGCTTCACGAACGTGAACGGCGACTGGGCGTCTCCGCGGAATACCTTTTCGGGCTACCACTTCGAGCTCGCCTACGGCTTCCTCCGCGGCGAGCTTCCGCCGTTCGACCTCGCCTACCTCGACGGCGGCCATGTCTTCCACCTCGACGCCCCGGCCGCGTGCGTCCTCAATGAACTGTGCAAGCCGGGCGGCCACATCGTCTTCGATGACTGGTCCTGGAGCCTCGCGCGCAGCGTGGGATTCAACCCGAAGACCAGGCCGGCCACCGCGGTCGAGTACGACCCGCGGCAGATCCGCGAGTGCCACGTGCCGATGGTCTGCCGGACGGTCATGGATACTGACCCGCGGTTCCGGTTCCTCGGTCTCGAGAGCGAATCGGCGATCTACCGACGGGTCGGCTGAGTCCGTCGTTCCGCTCGGCCTTCTCCTCCACAGGGCACCCATGGATTTCACCCGCTTCGAAGCTTCGCTCCTCGATCCCGCGGTCGGCACGTTCAAGGGCTGGACCCTGCCGAACGAGCGTTGCTTCAACGAGTGGTACGCCCGCGAGGTGCACGAGGGCCGGGGGGCGATCGTCGACCTCGGCTGCATGAACGGCAGCTCGACCGGCGCCCTCGCGAGCGGGCTCGCGGCCAACGGTCGGGTCACGGGGCGGAAGGTGCAGGCGTTCGACCGGTTCATCAAGACCTGGCCGAGGATCCCGGGCGAGCCGCTGGAGGACATCCCGATCGGGGGGGACCTCTTCCACCGGTTCCTCGAGCACACGTCACCGTGGAAGGACCTCATCGAGCCCTACCGCGGCGACGCCGGGACGATCGCGTGGAGCGAGGGCCCGATCGAGTACCTCCTCGTCGACCTCATGAAGTCGTGGGACACCGCGAGCATGGACACCGAACGGTTCTTCCCGCTGGTGCTCGACCGCGGCGGCCTCGTGGTGCACCAGGATTTCCTCCACTTCTACACGCCGTGGATCCACGTCATCATGCACCGCCTCCGCGACGCCCTCGAGCCGGCGTTCGAGATTCCGAACTCGTGCAGCATGGTGTTCCGGAAGGTCCGGCCGCCCCGTCCGGTCCGGCCCACCCTCACCTCACGGGCAGTCGCCCCACGCCCCGAGCAGGATCGTGAGGTCGCCGGCGCCGACGACGCCGTCGCCATCGAGGTCGGCATCGCCGCCAAAGGTGTCCCACGCCCCGAGCATGATCGTCAGGTCGCCCGCGCCGACCGCGCCGTCGCCGTCGAGGTCCGCGGGGCACGGCGCCTGCGACGGCCGCAGGCCGAGCACGAACGGTGACCACGCGAGGTCCGAGTTCCGCAGGGCGTAGCCGGTGATCACCTTCGCGTCGTCGGTCATGCCGAAGACATTGAAGCTCCAGTCGGTGGTGAGCGCGAAGCCGTTCTCGAGCGACCACTGGGCCAGCGAGACGTACCCGCGGTCGGCGAACCACACGAAGGGCGAGCCGCTGATCGAGATGAGCAGCGTCGAGCCGTCGAAGTTCGAGTCGGTCACGTATCCGATGCCCGGGACGGGCATGCCCGAGATCGGCTGGTATCCCGTCGCATAGCTCCACCGGTACGCCGCGCCGTCCGCGAAGCCCTCCCGGCCCGGCCCGAAGGCCCACTGGCCGTTCCCGCTCACGCAGCTCACCTCGCGGAGCTTTTGCGTCGCGACGCCGGTGTTGAGCAGCGTGGGCACGTAGTCGCCCGCGGCGTTCCGCTTCCAGACGCAGCCCTGCCGCCAGCCGACGTAATCGTCGTTCCAGCCGCCGACGAGCGAGCCGTCGTCGCTCACGTCGTTCCCCCGGGTCGGCTTGTAGAAGTAGACCGTCGGCAGCAGCCGCATCGTGTCGGTCGCGGCGTCCCACACGAAGCCCTTGGCGGCGCACGCCGAGTCCCAGACGAGGCCGCAGACGTGGCTCGCGTCGGGGGTCATGTTGTACGCACTCGTCCGCGAGATGTCGCAGTGGTATCCGAGGCTTCCGATCGTCGAGTCGTACTGGTCGAACGTCCGGTCGTAGAAGGTCGCCTCGGCCTTCTGGATCTTCTTGCCCTCGAGCGTCGCACAGACGATGGTGTTGCCGTCGGCGGTGATGCACGGCTGACCGCCCACGCCGTTGCCGTAGCCGATCGACTCGGAGATCCGCACCACCCAGGTGTCGCGGGTCCACCACCAGGCGCCCTGGCCGTCGTACCCGACCACGACGAGCCCGTCGGCGCTCGGCTCGATCGCGTACGAGTAGGGCACGAGCCCGAGCAGGAAGAGTTCGCCGGCGCCGGCGAGGCTCGGGGACAGGAAAAGGGCGGACACGCCGAGCAGTCGTGCGGTGGTGTTCATCGGTAGGGGCATTGGTGCGGAAGGGGAAGGGAAGCGGGAAGGACACGCCGGCGCGGAGGCGCGAGGGGAACAACCGCGCCCCCCCCCCGGCC
>JBEIUL010000090.1:0-7913 GCA_040374395.1 Phycisphaeraceae bacterium | reverse complement strand
GCCGAGGGCATCGGCCTCTGCCGCACCGAGCACATGTTCTTCGAGGGCGACCGCATCGACGCGATGCGCGAGATGATCCTCGCCCGCGACGAGGCCGGCCGGCGCCGCGCCCTCACGAAGCTGCTGCCCTTCCAGCGGAGCGACTTCGACGGCATCTTCCGGGCCCTCGAGGGCCGTCCGGCGTGCATCCGCCTGCTCGACCCGCCGCTGCACGAGTTCCTCCCGCACGACGCCGAGGCCCAGCGAGATCTCGGCAAGAAGATCGGCGTGCCCGCCGAGGAGATCGCCCGCCGCGTCACCGAGCTGCACGAGTTCAACCCGATGCTCGGCTTCCGCGGCTGCCGCCTCGGCATCCTCTTCGCCGAGATCACCGAGATGCAGGCGCGGGCGATCTTCGAGGCCGCGGCCGACGTGCAGCGCGACGGCGTCAAGGTCAAGCCCGAGGTCATGGTGCCGCTCGTCGGCTTCCGCAAGGAGCTCGAGCTGCAGGTCGAGGCGATCCGCCGAACCGCGGCCGAGGTCATGAAGGAGAAGGGCGTCAAGTTCGAGTACCAGGTCGGCACGATGATCGAGATCCCGCGCGGGGCCCTGACCGCCGACGAGATCGCCGAGACCGCCGAGTTCTTCTCGTTCGGCACGAACGACCTGACGCAGACCGCCCTCGGCATGAGCCGCGACGACTCGGGCTCGTTCCTCCCGGGCTACCAGGAACGCGAGATCGTGAAGGACAATCCCTTCGCGACCATCGACGTCGGTGGCGTCGGGCAGCTCGTCCGCATCGCCTGCGAACGCGGTCGGGCCACGCGGAGCGACCTCAAGCTCGGCATCTGCGGCGAGCACGGCGGCGACCCGACGAGCATCAAGTTCTTCGACGAGGTCGGCCTCGCGTACGTCTCGTGCTCGCCGTTCCGCGTACCCGTCGCCCGCCTCGCCGCGGCGAAGTGGGCGATCGTGAACGGCACCAGCCCGGCCCTGACGGGGAAGGGCGGCAAGTCCAAGTCCAAGTCCAAGGCCAAGGGCAAGGGCAAGAAGAAGGACAAGGGCAAGAAGAAGTCGAAGTGAGGCCGCTTCCGGAGGTCCGCCCGTGATTCACGCCGTCGCGCTCGCCGTCCTGTCGCTCGCGTCCGCACCGGTCGATCCGCCCGAGGCCCCGGATCCGGCGAAGGCCGAACCGCCGAAGCCGGCGGCCCCGGCCGGACTGCCCGCGCCGCCGAAGCGGTACTCGGTCGCCCGCGCCGCCGGCCCGCTGAAGCTCGACGGCAAGCTCGACGATGCGGCGTGGGCGAAGGCGGCGTGGACCGACGACTTCGTCGACATCGAGGGCGACCGCAAGCCGCGGCCGCGGTACCGAACGCGGGCGAAGATGCTCTGGGACGAACGGTACTTCTACATCGCCGCCGAGATGGAGGAGCCCGACGTCTGGGCGACCTATCGCACGCGCGACATGATCGTCTTCCACGAGAACGACTTCGAGGTCTTCATCGATCCGGACGGCGACACGAGGCAGTACTACGAGCTCGAGGTCAACTGCCTCGGCACGATCTTCGACCTCTTCCTCTGCCGCCGCTACAAGGACGGCGGGCCCGCGGTGCACCCGTGGGACGCGAAGGGCCTGGTCACCGCGATCGACGTGCAGGGCTCGGCGAACGACCCGCGCGACGACGACCGCGGCTGGACGCTCGAGTGGGCGATCCCGTGGTCGTCGCTCGTGCCGCCCGAGGGCGTCGAGAACTGCCCGTGCGACGAGGAAAAGGCCCGGAACGGCGCGGTCCCGAAGCCGGGCGACACCTGGCGGCTGAACTTCTCGCGCGTGCAGTGGAAGCACGATCACGAGGAGCTCGACGCCGACGGGAAGCGGATCGGGCCGAAGCGGGGGCCGACGCCGCCCGCCAACGACTCGATCCGGCAGTCACCGCCCGCGCCGTACGCGAAGCGGCCGAACACGCCCGAGGACAACTGGGTGTGGAGCCCGCAGTGGGTCATCGACATGCACGAGCCCGCGCGGTGGGGCTACGTGATGTTCGCGGAGTAGTCACGAGTCGCCGACGAACGGGAGCGGATCGGCCGCCGGCGTGAGCGGCGGATCTTGTCGCGCATGATTCGGCCGACGGTCTCCGGCGGGCCGAGGAGGTATCGGCGCCAGACCCTGGTCGGTTCCTCGGCGAGACGAATCATCCACTCGACGCCCCACCGACGTGCCCAGAGCGGGCGGGAAGGCCCCTCCCGCAGGACATCGAACAGCCCGCCGACGCAGATCACCACCGCGCCGGTTACCCGATGCGAAATCGCGACGGCGATCCTCTCCTGCAGTGGCTGTCCCATGCCGAGCAGGACAAGATCGGGTCGACTGGCAGCGATCCGGTCCGCGAGTCCGTCCTCGCCGTCATCGTCAAGACAACCGTCCGCCACGAGGACTGGCGCGACGGCGGCATGGCGGCCGAGGATGGAGGCCGTGCGCTGCGCGACCCCATCGAGGCCGCCGACGAGCGCCACGCGAAGCCCTCTCGCGGCCGCCAAGGGCCAGAGGTCGCGGACGAAATCATCCGAGGTGGTGCGGGCGAGCCAACGGCCCCGGCCGAGGAGCTCGGCGAGTTGCGCGCCCACCCCGTCGATGAAACAGTCGTCGATCGCCTCGATGTCCGCGAGGTAGCTTGGGTCGCGAAGGCAACATCGAACCGTCTCGCAGTGGGCGTAGGTGATGGTCCGGCCGCGGCCGAGCGAGGACTCGACCGTCCGGACGAGGTCCGCCCGATTCCATGAGACCATCCGCGGAAGATCTCCCAACTCGTCGGTCGACATGGGCACGCGCTCCTTCGTTGTCGGGTCGCCGGACGCGGACCCAGCATAGGTAAATCTGCCCGAGGATTGGCGTCATGTCAGCCTGCGATGCCCGAATCTTGCGAGATAGTTTAAATCCCTCAAAATACCGATCAATAAGTGGGGGTGCACTGGATCTGCCCGGGGTCCCCGGCTTGCGGGGAGATCGCCGATAACGGGTCGAGCCCGAGGAGTTTCCGCGCGGCGTGATGGGGACTCTCGAATCGGCCGATCCACCGGGCATGGATCCCGTTCGGAACGGTAGCCACGTCCATGCCGGTCGCCGGATCGACTTCCTGGTGATCGGGGCTCCCAAGTCCGGCACCACCACGCTGCATGTCGCGCTCTCGCTCCATCCGGCGATCCGTGTCCCGGCACGCGGAGGCAAGGAATTGAGGCACTTTTCCGCCCCGGCGTCCGTCGACCCGCTCGCGGACGGCGCCTTGGCGGGCTACCACGCCGCGTGGGACTGGCACGAGACGGGCGTGCGGCGCGGGGAGTCGACCCCCGGGTATCTCGCGCACCCCGAGGCTCCCGATCGAATGCGTCGGTACCGCCGCGACCTGCGGCTCGTCGCGATCTTCCGGGCACCCGTGTGGCGGGCGTTCTCCGGATGGAACATGGCGGTGCAGCAGGGGGATGAGCGACGGTCTTTCGACCGTGCGGTTCGTGACGAGCTGTCAGGTATCCCCGGCCAGCCGTACGTGTCGATCGGGAGATACGGATCGCAGCTCGATCGGCTGTTCGCGGCGTGGCCGGATGCGGCAGTTCTTCCGTTGCGGACCGAGGAACTCGCCCTCGATCCCGGTCCGACCTTTGGCCGCGTCTTCGAATTCCTGGGCGTGCGAGGGCACGACTTGACGGGCATTCGGTCCCGGAACGTTCGACCCCACCTCGGGTCGATGCATCCGGCGACCGCGCGACTGCTTGACCGTGAGTTCGCGGGCGAAATCGATCGCCTTGCGGAACGCTTCGGCTGGAATCTGGATGCGTGGCGCCGGACGTCGGCGTCCGTTCCGGCGTGGTTGGGCGGCGAGGCGCTCCGGCGGGCGACGACGGCCGTGCCGGGCCTCTGGCGATTCGGCGAGCGGACCCGGACGGCGCTCGCAGGATTCCGGAGCCCGTGCGCCGCAAGACCCGGGCACGGATCAGCCGCGTGACGTCGCGTCCCGGTACCACTCAACCCGACGAGCAGGCGTTCCTCTCGCCCGCCATGCCGCAGCGAAACGCACCAGCACATACAGCGTGACTCCGGGCAGTTGCGACGGACGCAGCGACAGGCGGGCCAGCGCCGATCGCTGGCCGGGTTCCCCCGGCCCGTCGAGTCCGCTCGAACGGAGTTCCCGCTCGCCGCGAATCCACCGCGAACGGACGCCGATCCACGCCGGCAGGGTCCGGGGCGGACGCACGGTCACGGCGAGCTGCGGGTCGATCCGCCGCTCGTCGGGACGGAACCGCGATGCGATAAACGCGTCATCAGCGATGATGTCGGGGAACTCGGCCCATCGGCGTCGTCCCTCGGCGCTCACGCCAAGCACGTGGTGGAAGCCGGACGTCTGGCCGTGCGGAAGCTCAAGCCAGATCCTGGACACGGCGGCAGCGCACGCAGTGCAGCCCTGGAGGTCGTGGTGAATCGCGGGGGAGATGAGGTGATGTGGTCCCGAATCGAGGCGATCGACCAGCCGTACGAGGTCGTGGCCCGAAAACGCCACGTCGGCGTCGAGGAAGACGCGGGGTGCTTCCGGAAGGAGGCGCTCCGCGGCGCGGATCGCCTTCGCCTTGCCGCCTTCGGCAAGGTCGAGTACCTCAAGATCGGGACTGGCGAACCGCCGCGCCCGAAAGACGGTATCGTCTCGGCATCCGTTGCAGGCCACGATGATGCGGGCGAACCCGGGCGGAAGGCCGTCGAGGAGCGCCTCGAGGCAACGCCCGATCATCGCCGACTCGTCGCGTGCGGGGATGATCACCCCACAGCGAGGCGACACTCCGGTGTGGCGTTGCTCACCCATGGCTCGCTCGAGTCGGTGCCCGCACCAGGTCGCGGGTGACGTCACGCACGCCCGTGCACCCCGCCAGCGCCATCGCGAGGTCGAACTCGCCGCGCAGGATCTCGATCACCCGCCGCACGCCCGCCTCGCCGCCGGCGCCGAGGCCCCAGAGCACCGGCCGGCCGATCGCGACCGCGTCGGCGCCGAGGGCGAGGGCCCGCAGGATGTCGACGCCGCGGCGGATCCCGCCGTCGACGAGGACCGGCACGCGGCCGTTCACCGCGGCGGCGACCTCGGGAAGGCTCTCGGCGGTCGGCGGCGCCCCGTCGAGCTGCCTGCCGCCGTGGTTCGAGACGAAGACGCCCCTCGCGCCGTGGTCGATCGCCTTCAGGGCGTCGTCGTCGCGGCAGAGGCCCTTCACCAGCACCGGCAGCGGTGTCCGCCCGGCGAGCCACTCGAGGTCCTTCCACGAGAGGTTCTCGCTGATGGTCCAGCCCAGGCTCTCGCCGATGCCCCGGCCCGAGTGCCCGGTCGGACCTCCCGGCCGCACGAGGTTCGCGACCTGGATCCCGTCGGGTACGCGAAAGCCGTTGTGGATGTCGCGCTCGCGGGTGCCCCACTTCGGCGTGTCGACGGTCAGCACCAGCGCGGTGCATCCGGCCGCGCGGGCCCGCTCGGCGAGCTCGGCCACGAAGCCGCGATCCTGCCCGATGTAGATCTGCATCCACGTCGCGTTGCCGCGATTGGCGGCGCAGACTTCCTCGACCGAGGTCGACGAGAGGCTCGAGAGGATCATCGGCACTCCCGCGGCCGCGCACGCCCTCGCCGTCGCGACCTCGCCCTCCGGATGGGCCAGCTTGTGCAGCGCGGTCGGGGCCGCGAACAGCGGGAAGCTCGCCTTCGATCCGCACACCTCGACGCCGAGCTCGCGTCGCGAGACGTCGACGAGCGTGCGATGCCGGATCCGCAGCCGCTCCCATGCCTCGACGTTCCACCGCAGCGTGTGCTCGCCCCAGGCGCCCGAGCGGAAATAGTCCCACGAGGTCTTGGGGATCCGCCGCTCGGCCCGCTCGGCGAGTTCGAGGACGTTGAGGAACCGGCCCGGGTCGAAGTCGTCGTCGGAAGCCATGGCCCGCGGATGGTACGGACGCCCGCCCGACCTATCATCCGGCCCCGATGTCCGACAGCCGCGTCACGCACACCCATCGCCCGGCCGGCGAGCCGATCTTCGAGGAGCTCGGGCTCACCCACGACGCGGCGAATCCGTTCCACGCCACGCTCAGCCGCCTGCTGCAGGCTGCCGAGCTCGTCGGCCTGCCGCACCACCAGCGGATCATCCTCGCCCAGCCCGAGAGCGAGATCATGGTGCACTTCCCGGTGCTCATGGACGACGGCCGCCACCGGCTGTTCAAGGGCTACCGCATCCAGCACAACCACGCCCTCGGGCCGTTCCTCGGCGGGGTGCGGTTCCACCCCCGGATCACGCTCGACGAGACGAAGGCCCTCGCCACGCTCGGCACGCTGTCGGCGTCGCTCGCCCGCGTGAGCTTCGGAGGCGCGATGGGCGGCGTCCGGTGCAGCCCGTCCGAACTCTCGGAAGCCGAACTCATGCGGGTCGCCCGCCGCTTCACCGTCGCGATCGGCCATCACCTCGGCCCCGACCACGACGTGGTCACCACCGACCTCGGAACCGACGCCCGCGTCATGGCGTGGATGGCCGACACGCTCCAGCAGATCTCGCCGGCCCACGGCAAGCAGGATGCGATGCGGGCGGTCACCGGGAAGCCGATCGAGATCGGCGGCTCGTACGGCCGCGCGGTCGCGGTCGGTCACGGCCTCGCCGAGGCGACGGTCGAGATGCTGCCCGAGTTCTCGATGCCGGCGGAAGGCACGTCGGTGGCGATCGCGGGCTTCGGTACCGTCGGTGCGTGGGCGGCGCGACGGCTGCACGAGTACGGCCTGCGGGTCGTATCGGTGCTCGACGCGACGGGTGGCGTGGCCGATCCCGAGGGGCTCGACCCGTTCCGGCTCGCCGAGCACGTCGCCCGATCGGGCGGCGTCGAGCGATTCCCGCGCGGCGCCTCGATCTCGGCCGACGAGTTCTGGTCGATGCCGGTCGACGTCCTCGTGCTGGCGGCGGGCGACGGTCAGGTCGACGAGTCGCTCGCCGGGAAGATCAACGCCCGCCTGATCCTCGAGGGCGGCCAGGTGCCGATCACCGCCGCGGGCGACGAGGTGCTGGCGGCCCGAGGCATCGACGTGCTGCCCTCGATCCTCTGCCGGGCCGGCGGGGCGATCGTGAGCTCGTTCGAGTGGATCCAGAACCGCGTCTCGGCGACGTGGACCGGCGAGCAGGTCGACGAGGAATTGCGCCGCTCGATGCAGCTTGCCGCCCGGCGCGTGAAGCTCGCCCGGATCCGGTACGAGTGCGACTGGCGCACGGCCGCGGCGTGCGCCGCCCTCGCCCGGGTCGGCCGCGTCTACGACCTGCGCGGCGTCTTCCCCTGAATTCCCATGACCATCTTCGCGAAGATCCTCCGCGGCGAGATTCCCTGCCACAAGGTCCACGAGGACGACCGCGTCCTCGCCTTCCTCGACATCATGCCGCTCGCTCCGGGGCACGTGCTGGTGATCCCGAAGGAGGAGAAGGCGACGATGGCCGAGCTGTCGGACGAGAGCGCCGCCGCGCTCGGCCGCGTGCTGCCGCGGATCTGCCGGGCGGTGATGCGGGCGACCGGCGCGACCGCGTACAACCTGCTGCAGAACAACGGGGCCGAGGCGCACCAGGCGGTGATGCACGTCCATTTTCACGTGATCCCGAAGGTCGGCGGCGCCGGGCTCGGCATCGGCTGGAAGGCCGGCTCGCTCGACGCGGCGGCGGGAAAGGCGATGGCGGAACGCATCCGGTCCGAGATTCACTGAGGTTCCGATGCCCGTCGACCTGAACGAGCTTCCCCTCGACCGCCTCTTCGCGACGCTCGTCGATCGCGACCGGCTCGACCGCCTCGTCGCCCTTGCCCTCGAGGAGGATCTCGGCGCCGTCGGCGACGTGACCACCGAGGCGATCGTGCCGCCGGCGGCGACGGCGCGGGCGGCGATCGTCGCGCG
>JBEIUL010000410.1:0-2701 GCA_040374395.1 Phycisphaeraceae bacterium | reverse complement strand
GATCCGGACGCGGATCCGCTGGCCCGGATCGAGGACATCGAGGATCCAGACGAATCGGAAGCCGAGGCGGCGCCCGATCGCGACGAGTGAACGTCGGCGTTCACCGCCAGTCGAGGCCCTCGGGAAGACGGTTGAAGTTCTCGTGCCCGGTCGCGGTCACCGCGACCATGTCTTCAACGCGCACCCCGCCCACGCCAATCGCGTAGAGCCCCGGCTCGACGGTCACCACGTCGCCCGCGACGAGCGGCGGGCCTTTCGGGGCGAGCAGCGGCGGCTCGTGCACCTCGAGGCCGATCCCGTGGCCGGTGCCGTGGCTGATCGTGGCGACGCCGGGACGCGTGGGCGGACCGAAGGCGAAGCCTGACTTCGCGAGGGAAGCGAGCGTCGCCGCGTTCACCGCCTCGCCGCTCACGCCGGGCCGGATGGCCGCGATCGCGTCGCGCTTCGCCGCGACGACCGCCGCGTGCATCGCCCGCACCGCGTCGGGCACCTCGCCGTGGACGACCGTCCGCGTGCAGTCGCCGCAGTAGAGCGTCTTCCGGTCGCGGGGGAAGATGTCGACGATCACCGGCTCGCCGGTGCGGAGCGGCCCGTGCCCGTGGTCGTGGCAGTCGGAGCCCTGCGGGCCGCCGGCGACGATCGACTCGGGGTTCTCGAAGCCCTTCCCGAGCAGGTACACATCGATGCGGGCCCGCAGCGACTCGCTCGTGAGCGGCTCGCCGTCGACCGCGAGCGTTCCGTCGCGGCCGGCGGTCGCGCGGGAGACGGTCTCGCAGGCGAGCCGCATCGCCTGTTCGGTGACGGCTTGCGCGGCGCGGAGCCAGTCGAGTTCCTCGGCGTCCTTCGCCCGCCGCTCGGACACGCCGAGCTCGGCGTCGTAGCGGATGGCGATGCCCGCGAGCCGCAGGTGCTCGGCAAAAATCAGTGGGAGCGTGCGGTCGGCCCGCGCCTCGGCGATGCCGCGGCGGCGGAGGCACTCGGCCAGGGCCTGTGCGGTCGCGGTCTCGCGGTCGCCCGAAAGCCCGCCCTCGGGCGTGAAGTCGGCCGGGCACGCGACCTCGTCGGCCCGGGCGTGGCGGCGGGCCCGGTCCATCTCGATGTCCCGCACGAGAAACAGCCGTTTCCCGTCGGGCAGGGCGACGAGGGCCGCCGGGTCGCCGACCTTGAAGCGGACGGCCCGGTAGAGGGTCATGTTCGTGGCGGGAATGCCGGCGTGGATCGTCGCGACGGAAGCCATGGGAAGCGCCGATGGTACGCTTTTCCCGGAGGTCCCATGCGACCGATCGGCCTCGTGCTTGCGATCGTCTTCCCCGCCCTCGCCGCCTGCTCGCCGCTCGTCGGCACGTGGCGCGGCGAGCAGGCCGCCTCCGACAGCCCCATCGTCTTCGGCACGGTGACCTTCGCCCCGGACGGCTCGTACTCGGCGAGCGCGACCTACACCGAACCGGGCGGCCAGCCGGTGCTGCGGACGATGAGCGGCCTCTGGCACACCCTCGAGCACGACCAGGTGCTCGTCGGGCGGCGGAAGTACCGCTACGCGATCGCGGGCGAGACGGTGATCTTCACCGATCCCGTATCGGATCGCAGCATGATCCTGACCCGCGTGACGCCGTGAGGCCGCGGCCGGCGGTATGGTTCGCGGCATGAACCTCCGAACTCTCGCCGCCCTCGCGCTCGTCCCGTTCCTCTCGGCCTGCGCGTCCCCCATCGTCGGCACCTGGCAGGGCCAGGCCCCCGCCGCCGACGCCCCGCTCACCTTCGGCCGCGTCTCGTTCGTCGGCGACGGCACGTTCACCGCCGATGCGACCTACACCGTCAACGGCGAGCCGAAGAATCGCGTGCAGAGCGGCGTCTGGAACGAGAAGGGCGACACCGTCACCATCGATGGCAGCCGCAGCTACCGCTTCAGCCGGACGGGCGAGACGCTGACCTTCACCGACCCGAAGACCGGCCGCAGCATGTCGCTCACGCGGGTGCCACCGGTCGGGACGGCGCTGCGGCCGTCGTGAGGCGGGAAGGCGGGGCCATGCCCCGCTGGAAGGCGGGGCCATGCCCCGCCGCGAACGCACGCCGCAGCTTCGACCGACAAGGAACGTCGGGCGCGCACACAACCCCGACCTCCACACGGCGCCGCACTCGGATGCCCGGCGGGGCGTGGCCCCGCCCTCCAGTCAAGGGCAACTCGCCGTTCAGATCACTCGATTTTTTCCCTCTTTCAGGGCAACCGCATCATCCGCGTCTAGCCTCACGCGATGCTTTCGATACGGCCTCCCGGCGCAGCACGTCCGGTCCGAACCCGGCTCCCGCACGTCACCAGCCCCGGACTGCTCCAGTTCGTCACCATCCGCCTGTTTGACTCGGTACCGGAAGAGACGATCGAGCGGTGGAAACATCAACTCAAGAGAGCCAGTACCCGTCGTGAACCCGGCGCGGCGCTTGAACGGCTCCTCGAGAGATACGGCGATTCCGGCCATGGCCACTGCTGGCTGGCGAAGCCGCCGATCGCCACGATCGTCCGCGATGCACTCTTCTTTCAGCAACCGCATCGCTACCGCATTCTCGCGTGGTGCATCATGCCGAACCATGTGCACACGGTGCTTTCGCTGGCTCCGGACGCCAACGTGTCCGCAGTGATCCGCGATTGGAAGTCGAGATCGTCGAGACTGGCCAACCGCGAGCTGGAGCGCCGAGGGACATTCTG
>JBEIUL010000222.1:0-4780 GCA_040374395.1 Phycisphaeraceae bacterium | reverse complement strand
GGGTGGGCGGTCCGCGACCGCCCTGGATGGACGCTTGAGCTGTACGCGGGTTGGGCCCGCGATCGACGCTGTCCTCGTCCCGCGTCGGTCGCTGACCGACGCCCCCAAAGTGAAGTCAGGGGCCGTCTCGCGCGATGAGCGTCGTGCCTGTCACTGGGGTGGGCGGTCCGCGACCGCCCTGGATGAACGCCGAAGCCTCTCGCAAACTGGCGGCACGACAAACGCCTCGCCCATTCCCCGTCACCCCCCCGCCGCCTCCGCGTCGAGGAACCACCGCAGCTCCCCCGCCACGGGCTCGATCCCGCGAATCGGCAGTTCACGCAGCGAACCGTCACGCGCCGCGATCCGCTGGACCATCGCCGCCTTGTCGGCCCCGCACACGAGCGGCATGACGACGCGGGCCCCGTTCAGCAGCCGATACGTCATCGTCACCCGATCGGGCGTGACTTTCGGCCCGCGGCAAAACGTCACGAGCCGCGAACGCTCGTCGAGCGCCGCGGTGTTCGGGAAGAGGCTCGCGGTGTGGCCGTCCGCCCCCATGCCGAGCAGCACGACGTCGAGCCGATCCTGGCCCTTCTCGCGCCAGCCCAGCGTCTCCTTCAATTCCGCCTCGTACGCGACATCCGCATCGGGCCGTGTCGCCTCGATCGGATGCACCTGCTCGCCCGGGATGTCGGAATGGGCGACGATCACCTCGCGGATCTTGCCGAAGTTGCTCCGCTCGTCGTCGAACGGCACGCAGCGCTCGTCGACGATCCAGAGATGCGTC
Source organism: Phycisphaeraceae bacterium (assembly GCA_040374395.1). Lineage (GTDB taxonomy): Bacteria > Planctomycetota > Phycisphaerae > Phycisphaerales > SM1A02 > JBEIUL01. The sequence continues at coordinate 4,011 of JBEIUL010000222.1, read as the reverse complement.
CGCCGCCACGGGAACGCCCGGAACTCGGGGTCGTACATCAGCCGCTCGTACAGCGGCATGGGCGTCGAGCCGCCCGAGAGCGCAAGGTGGAAATCCCCGAACGTCCGCACGCACGCCTGGGCGTAGCCAAGCAGGTCCAGCCCGAGCGTATCGAGCGTCTCCGACCGCGACCGGGCCACGATGACCGTTCCCGGCAGGTCCGGCCGCGGGAGGGCGTCCTCGGCGAGCTCGTAGGTCACGGCTTCGCCTTCGCCTTTGCCTCGGCCGGATCGTGCCACACCCGGCCGGACGAGGCGAGCAGCACGTGCGCCGCCTCGGGCCCCCACGAGCCGCAGCGGTAGTTCCCGGCGATCCCCCGCCGAAGCGGCTCGCTGCGGGCATCGAGGAACGGCATCACCGCCCTCCACGAGCCCTCGACCTCGAAGCGGCTCTTGAAGAGCGACTGGTCGCCGCGCATCGCGTCGACGATGAGCGGTCCGTAGCTCTCGACTGCCTCGACGCCGAACCACTTCTCGTAATCGACCGCCATCTCGACCGAGTCGATGGTGATGCCCCAGCCGGGCACCTTGCACTCGAACCGCAGGCTGAACTCGCCGCGCGGGGCGATCTGGATCACCATGCGATCGGCCGGCCGCCGCCCGACGCCGTCGCCAAAGCCATCCATCGTGCGGAAGAGGTTCGCGGCCGGCGGCTTGAACTGCACCACGACCTCGGTAAGCTTGCGGGCGAGCTTCTTCCCCGTGCGCACGAAGAACGGCGTGTCGGCCCAGCGCCAGTTGTCGAACTGGAAGCGCAGGGCCGCGAACGTCTCGGTGCGGCTGCCCTTCGCGACGCCCGGCGTCTCGTGGTACGCCGGATCGCCCGCGTCGGCGGCGTATTGGCCGAGGGCGGCCCATCGCGCGATGTCCGCGGCCGGCGGCTCGCGGATCGCCTCGATCACCTTGATCTTCTCGGCGCGGATCGCGTGGGCCCGCATGCTGTTCGGCGGTTCCATGGCGACGAACGCCAGCACCTGCAGCAGGTGCGACTGGATCATGTCGCGGATCGCCCCGGTCTCGTCGTAGAACGCGGTGCGATTCCCGACGCCGATCGACTCGGCCGCGGTGATCTGCACGTGGTCGATGTACCGGCAGTTCCAGATCGGCTCGAAGATGGTGTTCGCGAACCGCAGCACGAGCAGGCTCTGCACGACCTCCTTCGCGAGGTAGTGGTCGATGCGGTAGATCGACTCCTCCTCGAAGACGCGGCCGAGGGCGCGGTTCAGCCCGGCGGCGCTCGCCTCGTCGTGGCCGAAGGGCTTCTCGATGATGATCCGCTGCCACGACCGCTCGTCGGTCCGGATCGAGCACCACCGCTTGCCCTCGGTGACCAGCCCCGCCTCGTCGATGCGTTCGATGATCGGCTCGTACAGGCTTTCGGCGACCGAGAGGTAGAAGAGCAGGTTGCCGCGGGTGCCCCGGGTACGGGCAAGCTCGTCGAGCCGGGCGGCGAGGGTGGGGTACACCTCGGCCTGCACCGCGTCACCGGCGACGTAGAAGATCCGCGTCGCGAACTCGTGCCACGAAGTGTCGTCGAACAGCGACGCCGCACGAACGTGCGCCGCCAGCTCGTCCCGCCAGGCGTCGTCGGTTTTCGCGGTGCGCGACACGCCGACCACCGCGGTTCGCGGATCGAGGGCCCCGAGCCGCCACATCTCGTAGAGCGCAGGAACGAGCTTCCGCGCGGTGAGATCACCGGAGGCGCCGAAGATGACGAGCAGGCACGGGTCGGAGGGAACCACGGGCAGGGTCCGCGAGGGGCGGAGAAGTGTACGGGAAGGGCCGGGACGGTCCGGACCATGCCGACCGCCGGAATCCGCCCGAGCATCCTTCCCCTGAGCCGGCCTCTTGCGGGGCGACGCGGGCACGTCCCGACCGTCCGCCACCCATGCCGACCGGGAGGTCGGCCGCGAATCGGGAATGCCCGCGGGGCCGTGCGGAACCGCGCCTTCGCGCTCCGCCCGAGCGGTGGGTCACCAGCGGCACTTCACCAGGACCACGAGGACCGCCAGCACCCCGAGGATCTTGAGAAGTCCCATCCGGGCGCTCCGCCGAAAGCGACGGTGCAGCGGCAGGTCGTGCGCGAGCCACGACTGGATCGCGTTGAGCTGGTCGCGATCGGCGGTCTCCTCGCGCGACCTTCGGCCCTCGTCCATGCCCCAGTTCGCACGGCCGAAATCGACGAGCCGGGCCCGGCCCTCGGCATCGATCACCACGTTGGCGGGCGTCAGGTCGCCGTGCACGACGCCTTCCGCGTGGCACGCGGCTACGGCCTCTCGCATCTGATCGACGATCCGTCCGCACTCGTCGGCGGTGCGTTCGGGATGGCACGCCCGCCAGACCCAGAGCGGCGAGCCGTCGATGACCTCCTGGATGAGGAAGAGGCACGCCTCGTCGAACCCGAGTCGCCGGGCCATCGGTTGCTGCAGGATTCCGGCGTCGAGGATTCGCGCGACGCCCGCGTGGGCCACGCGACGCGCGGCTCCCGCTTCCCGCAGGAGGAGCTTGGTGTCCGCTTCGGTGCACGAGAGGAACTTCACCGCCACCACCACCGGATCACCGCCCGCCGAGAGCGTCCGGTCGATGCCGCGATAGACCACCCCGCGAGATCCGCGGTCGATCCGATCGGTCAGTTGATACCGACCCTCGCCGTCGTCGCAGGGCGGGCCGAATCGCGTGACGGGAATCTCGACCGAATCGGGATCCTCCGAGAGCGCGACGACGCCGACGGCGAAGTCGATCGCCGGGATCCACGCGGGATAGCGGGCTCGCCACGCATCGGCCAGCGCCGTCACGTGGTCCGGCGCATGCTCGAACGCCGAGAGCACCACCTTTCGGGCCGCCTCGGGATCGGTCGTCGGATCGACGAAGTGCGCGTAACGCCGAATGTCCGGGAGTTGACGATTCTCGGTCACGAGTCGCGCGGCATCGCGCGTGACGGAATCGGCGAGCGATCCATCCTTATCCGGTCGGAACTTCACAGGTGGCAATCCTCGCCAAGTACGCATACAAAGGCCTCTGTCCTAGGCTTCCGACCCGAATCCGGTCCCGTGACCGTCGCCCCGACCTGCCGCAGCCACCCCATGGAAGACGCCTCCGCCAACGATCCACAGTTCCAGAGGCTCGTGAACTTCCTCGTCGAGGCAGCGCCCGTGCTCCGCGAGCGCATCCGTGAATTGCGCGGCCCGCAGCATCCCCTCCTCTCGACCAGCGACCTTCACGCCGCCGTCGTGCACCAGATGGTGGAGCACGAGACCGGCAGGGAATCGGCCGTAATCATCGACAAAACCGCGTTGTCTCACGCAGACCCCAAACCGAGCGGCGCAGCTGATCACCATCGGTGGAGGTCACTCATGTCGGTCGCCGAACGAACGGTCACCGACGCCCTCAAACTCGTCGAGCAGGCCCGGTCGATTCCCGCGTCCGGTCCGGGCTATGAGTTTCGCGACGACTCCGGGGAAGATCAAGCCGAGGTCCGCGCGAGGGTCGCATCCCTGCTCGCGTGGCTCGATCCCGTCGACCGCCAACTGCTGCAGCTCCGGGTGCGCGGCATGAGCTGGAAGGCGATCGCGGCCACCACCGAGCTTGACGAGGCCGCGTGCCGGCAGCGTTGGGTCCGTCTCCTCAAGGAGTTACGGAACCGGATGGGAAGTTGAGATTCTCGCGGGAACCTGTCGATTTCCCGTCACACGCGATCAGGCCGCCGGCGAGGCGGGGCGCAGACGATCGAATCGCGGGTGATGGTTGCGGACCACGTCGCGAAGCCGCGACCGGTCGACATGGGTGTAGATCTGGGTCGTACCGATGTCGGCGTGACCGAGCAGTTCCTGCACGACGCGGAGATCGGCGCCGCCGCGCACCAGATGCGTCGCGAACGAGTGCCGCAGCGTGTGCGGATGGACGTCGCGCAGGCCGGCGATCTCGGCGTACTTCTTCACGATCTGCCACACCGCGACCCGCTCGAGCGGACGGC
>JBEIUL010000263.1:0-4276 GCA_040374395.1 Phycisphaeraceae bacterium | reverse complement strand
CGCCCACGAGCACGACGTCGGGATTCTCGCGGACGAGGGCCCGCAGCGCGTCGTTGAAGTTCGTCGCGTCGATCCCGATCTCGCGCTGGTTGATCGTGGCCTTGACGTCGTTGAAGATGTACTCGATCGGGTCCTCGATCGTGATGATGTGGACCTTCTTCCGCTCGTTGACGTACTGCAGCATCGAGGCGATCGAGGTCGACTTGCCCGAGCCGGTGACGCCCGAGAAGAGGATCAGGCCCTGGGCCGCCATCGAGACCTCGCCGAGGATCTCGGGGAGGAAGAGCTCCTCGAACTTCTTGATGTTGCTCGTGATGAGGCGGGCCGCGAGGCTCGGCGAGCCGCGGGCCATGAAGAGGTTCACGCGGAAGCGGCGGCTCTGCGGCGTCCCGTCGGGGCCGGTCTTCACGTGGTCGTAGGCGAAGTCGATCGAGCCGTGCCGGGCGAAGTAGTCGACCTGGTTCGGGTCGAGGATGTCCTTGGCGACCTGGAACATCACGTCGGCCTGCACGACATCGGTCTCGAGGTCCTTGAGGACGCCGCGGTGGCGGATGCGGGGCCGCAGGCCGCTCTTCACGATGAGGTCCGAGCCCTCGAAGCGGATGATCGCCTCGAGCCACGAGAGCCACGCCTTCTTGCCTTCCCCGGCCACGGTCCCGCGATGGTGGACGGAGAGGGGGACGAGGAGTTCGTTGCGGGCCATCGACATGGGCGGTCGGGACGGGTCCGGGGGCGGGTGGGGAAACCGGTCGGCCGGGGCCAGCCGGGAAGCGGCGTACCGTACCACAAGCGAGGCGGTTTCCGCCGCTCCGGGCCGGGCTCCCGGCCTTCGCGGCCCGCCGGTCGGCGAAGATCGACCGACCTATTGACGCGGCGGCGGGAGGATCCCATCCTGTCGCGATGGATCACGAGAAGTTCACGGCGGACGGGGTCACCTTCGACGATGTCCTCCTCATCCCCGCCCGCTCGTCGGTGACGCCCGACCGCGCCGACACCTCGACCCGGCTGACCCGGAACATCCGGCTCAACATCCCGCTCGTCTCGGCCCCGATGGACACGGTGACCGACAGCAGCCTCGCGATCGCCCTCGCCCAGGAGGGCGGCATCGGGATCATCCACAAGAACATGACCGCCGAGCGGCAGGCCCGCGAGGTGGCCAAGGTCAAGCGGAGCGAGAACGGCGTCATCACCGATCCCGTCACGCTCTCGCCCGAGGACACCGTGGCCCGTGCCGCGCAGCTCATGTCCGAGCAGGGCGTCTCGGGCTTCCCGGTCACCGTCGACGGCAGCCGCCACGGCGAGGTGGTCGGCATCCTGACCCGCCGCGACATGAAGTTCCACGCGGGCCGCGAGGGCTCGGCGAAGGTCCGCGAGATCATGACGAGCGACGGGCTCGTGACGGCGCGGCCCGAGACCGACCTCGACGAGGCCGAGCGGATGCTGAGCCGGGCCCGCGTCGAGAAGCTGCTGCTCGTCGACGCGTCGCGGAAGCTGCGCGGGCTCATCACCATGCGGGACATCGACAACGTCCGCCGCCACCCGCGGGCGTGCCGCGACAGCCGCGGCCGGCTGCGGGTCGGGGCCGCGGTCGGCGTGATGCAGATGGAGCGGGTCGAGGCCCTGATCGCCGCCGAGGTCGACGTGATCGTGGTCGACACGGCGCACGGGCACAGCGAGAACGTGATCCGCACCGTCGAGGCGATCCGCCGCCGCTACGACATCGACATCATCGCCGGCAACGTCGCGACCGAGGAGGGGGCGCGGGCCCTCGTCGAGGCCGGCGCCGACGCGGTGAAGGTCGGCATCGGGCCGGGCTCGATCTGCACCACCCGCGTGGTCACCGGCGTCGGGATGCCGCAGATCACCGCGATCCTGAACGCCTGCCGGGCGTGCGAGCCGCTCGACGTGCCGGTCATCGCCGACGGCGGCATCCGCCTGTCGGGCGACATCGCGAAGGCCCTCGGCGCGGGGGCGTCGAGCGTGATGCTCGGCTCGCTCTTCGCCGGACTCGACGAGAGCCCGGGCGAGCTCGTGCTGCACCGCGGCCGCCGCTTCAAGAGCTACCGCGGGATGGGCAGCGAGGGGGCGATGAGCCAGGGCAGCGCCGACCGCTACGGCCAGGCGAACGTCCGCGACACCCGCAAGTTCGTGCCCGAGGGCGTCGAGGGCCTGGTGCCCTACCGCGGCCCGCTCGGCGAGTTCACCTACCAGATGGTCGGCGGCCTCCGCTCGGCGATGGGCTACTGCGGCTGCGCGACGGTCGAGGAGTTCCGCCGCAACGTCCGCTTCGTGCGGGTCAGTCCCGCGACGGTCGCCGAGAACCACCCGCACGACATCCAGATCACGCGGGAGAGCCCCAACTACACCGTCTTCCAGTCGGGCGGCGAGTGAGGCGAGATCGCGGCGCGGCGAGCGTTGACTTCCGGGCGCGGGCGGGCCACCATCCCGATCCCGACTTCCCCGGCCGGTGTGGCGGAACTGGCAGACGCGACGGATTCAAAATCCGTTGTCCCTGATAAGGACGTGCAGGTTCGATTCCTGTCACCGGCATTGACGCGGGAAACCGAGCGGAGCGGAGTGGTGGAACCCGTGACCAGCCCCGACCGATCTCGTCCCGATCCCGTCCCCGACCTCCCGTTGCGGGCGGCGCTCGCGGCCAGCCTCGACGCCGCGGTCGCGATGGACCGGGCGGGGACGGTCCGCGAGTGGAACCCGGTGGCCGAGCGGCTGTTCGGCTGGTCGCGCGACGAGGCGATCGGCATGACGCTCTCGGAGACGATCCTGCCGCCGGAGTTCCGCGAGATGCACCGCATCGGGCTCGAGCGGCACCTCGCGACCGGCGCGTCGCGGGTGATCGGCCGGCTGCTCGAGGTCGAGGCGATCGATCGCTCGGGCCGGCGGTTCCCGGTCGAGCTCTCGATCGGCACGCTCGACGCGGGCGGCGAGCGGTTCTTCGTCGGGCAGCTCCGCGAGATCAGCGCCCGACGCGACGCGGCCCGGAGGGCCCTCGAGAGCGAGCGGCGGCTGGCCCTCGCGATCGAGGCGACCGGGGCCGGCTATTGGGACCTCGCCCTCGACGCGTGGGGGCTCGCCGACGTCCCGAACAGCATCGCCGGCGACATGGTCTCGACGATGCTCGGCGAGCCGCCCGGCAGCGTGCCGGCACTGCCCCCGCCGACGCTGGTCGTCATCCATCCCGAGGATCTCGCCGCGGTCGCGCACGCGTGGAACGACCACCTCGAGGGCCGCGCCGCCCGCTACGAGAGCGAGCATCGCCGGCGGGCCGCCGACGGCGAGTGGCGCTGGGTGCTCGACCGCGGGGCGATCGTCGAGGCGTTCCCCGACGGGCGCCCGCGGCGGATCGCCGGTACCGTCGTCGACATCACCGAGCGGAAGCGGCTGCAGAAGGCGGTGCTCGACGCCCAGCGGCTCGACGCGGTCGGGCTCGTCGCGAGCGGCTTCGCCCACGACCTCAACAACCTGCTCATGGCCGCCGACGGCCACGCCTCGCTCGCGATGGGCGCGGGCAGCGTGCCGGGCGGCGTGCGCGAGTCGATCGAGGCGATCCGCCTCGCCCTCGAGGCGGCGCGGGGCATCACGCAGAACATGGTGGCGATCGGGCGGCCCGCGGCCCCGGGGCATTCCGCCGGCTCGACCCGCGTCGCCGAGGCGATCGCCGAGGCGCTGCGGGTGCTCGCGCCGGCGTTCCCGCGTTCGATGACGGTCGTGCTCGTCGATCGCCTCGGCGGTGCGGCGACGATCGGCGTCGAGCCGGTGCGGTTCCAGCAGGCGCTGATGAACCTCTCGCTGAACGCCCGCGACGCGCTGGGCGGCCGCGGCTCGATCGAGATCTCGGCGGAACGCGCGACCGGCGCGGCGGGCGAGCCGCTCGTGCGGATCGTCGTGAAGGACGACGGACCCGGGATCCCCGCCGAGCACGTTCCCCATCTCTTCGAGCCCTTCTTCACCAACAAGCCCGGAGGACGCGGCACCGGCCTCGGACTTGCGGTGGTGCGGTCGATCGTCGCCGGGGCGGGCGGAAGCGTGCGGGTCGAGACGGCCCGCGGCACGGGAACGTCGTTCATCCTCGATTTCCCGGCGGTGGCCGAGCCGGCCGCGGAGGCCGGTGCGGCCGCGGCCCGCGGCGGCGCGAGCGTCGCGATCGTCGAGGACCACGCGCTCCTCCGGCCGGTGCTCGTCGAGGCCCTCGCGTCGGCGGGTCACGAGGTCGCGGAGTTCGCGAGCGGCGAGGAGCTCGTCGCGGCGATGAACGCGG
>JBEIUL010000526.1:0-1860 GCA_040374395.1 Phycisphaeraceae bacterium | reverse complement strand
GGCGAGCAGCCGCGCGAGGTCCGATGCCCCGACCGCGCCGTCGCCGTCGAGATCGGGCCCGACGATCGGCGTGAGCCGCACGAGCTGCGCGACCGAACTTCCCGGCGGCCGCGCCGACACCAGCATCTGCCGCGCGTTGTTCACCGTCGCGACGCCGGCGACCGACCACGCCCCCTGCGAGGGGTCGATGAGCGACTCGATCGAGACGTTGCCTTCCGGCACGAGATTCGCCCCGACGCCGCCGTTCACCACGTAGTGCAGCGTGTCGCCGCGGTCGTTCAGCCCGCTCGCCCCGGTGTTCGTCGCGCACCCGCCGACGAAGCTCCAGCCGGTGCCCGGCATCCATCGCACGGGGAAGTTGCTGCACCCCGAGAAGCCGAGGATGTGCCCGCAGAAGCCGCCGGCCTCGTTGAGGTCGACGCTGATCACTCCCTGCCAGTTGCCCGGCGGAAGCGGCACGGTGACGATCGCCAGCGTGTCGAGGTCGAGCAGCTGGTTCCCCGCCAGCACCACGCGCGAGTCATTCACGTCGGCGGGCGTTCCGATGCCCTCGAGCTGCGTCGCCCCGGCCGGCGTGAAGAGCGCGGCCCGCGGGTACATCCCGAGCCCCAGCCCGCCCGACCCGCCGACGATGTCGCCCCAGTCGTTCACGCCGAACGCCGCCCCGTGCGTGTCGCCGGGCAGCGTCGGCAGCAGCGTGAACCGCCAGCCGCCTTTCGCGGGGAACCAGGCCGCCGGCCGCGAGCCGACCGAGGCGATGCTCGCCGTGCTCACCGCGCCGACGATGACACCGGTGTCGCTGATCGCGTAGGCGTCGGAACTGATCCACGGCGGCGGCGTCGGAAGATTCACGATCGCGGTCGCGCCGGCCCGCACCACGAACGCATGTCCGACCTGCACGAGATCGAGCCGCCGGCCGACCACGTCGCCGCGCTCGTTCATCGCGAATCCGGCCAGGCCCATCCCGAGCGCCTCGACGCGGCACGAGGGCAGATCGGCGGCGGCGACGGCCGCGGACGACAAGGCGATGACAACGCTGGCGATTCGCATCGGCATGGATCCCGGAGTTCCTCCGCGGGCAGTGAGTATGCGACGCATCCCGGCCGCGCACCAGCGATTCCCGCGGGAATGCGGGAGAAACCTCGCGGCGCCGGCGGCGATGGCCCGTCCGGATCGGTTCTCGCGGACGATTCCGCCACCATCACCGTCCCCCGACCACTCGTCCGGGGTCGAGCGCCCTCGCGTCGGAAATCGTCCTCGCTCCCCGCTATTCTCGCGACATGCCCCGAACGGTCCCCCTGATCTCTCCCGTTCCCCTCTCGTGGAACGAGCTGCAGGATCACATCGGCGTGAACGCCCGCACCATCCTCGAGATCGGCGCCCACCACGGCACCGACACCCTCACGATGCTCGCGAGATTCCCGCGGGCGACGATCCACTGCTTCGAGCCGGATCCGCGGGCGGCGAGGATCCACGCCGACTCGGTGCTCGACCGTCGGGCGCACCTCCACCGGGTCGCGATCGGCGCGGTGAACGGCCAGGCCGAGTTCCACATGAGCGGCGGCATCCGCCCCGACCTGCCCGCGGCCGAACGCTCCCGCTACGCGAAAGGCTGGGACCAGTCGGGCTCGCTGCGGAGGCCGACCGGCCACGTCACGCGCTTCCCCTGGTGCACCTTCAACCGCACGACGACCGTCGAGGTCCGCACGCTCGACGCGTGGAGCCGCAAGCACGTGCCCGGGGGGATCGACTTCATCTGGGCCGACATGCAAGGGGCCGAGGGCGACCTCGCAACCGGCGGCCGCGAGACGCTGGCCCGCACCCGCTACCTGTGGTGCGAGTACAGCGACGAGGAGTTCT
>JBEIUL010000525.1:0-1880 GCA_040374395.1 Phycisphaeraceae bacterium | reverse complement strand
CGGCGATCCGTAGCCGGTCTCGTAGTAGAAGTCGGGCGGATACTCCCGCGGGGCGAAGTCGGCCCGCGCGGCGTCGGACATCGCCTCGAACTCGCGCGGCGAGACCGCCCGCGAGCGGTCGGTGTTGCGGTAGACCGTGCGGGCCGAGGGCTCGGCGAGTTTCGGCGTCGCGGCGAGGAAGCGCTTCGCGAGGTCGCCGCTCACGAGCGGGGCGAGCGACTCGGCCTGGGCCTTGAGGCGGTCGGTGATGCGTTTGGGCGGTGCGGCGGGGGGATCGGCCGCGAGCGCGGCGGGGGCCGCGCCGACGAGCAGGAGGGTGGCGACGAGAGAGACGGGATGCATCGGGGGGGAGCTCCTTGCGGTCCGGCCGGCGTTCGGTGTTTGTACCACGCGTTCCGCTCCCGATTCGTGAAGTCCGGCTCCCACCACGGCGCGTTCCCTGCGGGAGGTCCTGCTCGACGGCCCCGACCTTCGGCCGGGCAACGGGCCAGGTCGGCAGAACCGCCGCCGCCCTCGCCGGTAGGCTTCTCGCTTCCCGTTCCGCTCCCGTGCCGAGGAGGTTCGATGCGTCGGATCACGTGCGTCCTGCTGGCCCTCTCGCTGGGTGCGAGCGTCGTCGCGAGGGCAGAACCGCCGCCGGCCGGATCGCCCGAGCCCTTCCTGCGGGCGACGACCGCGGCCGACGGACGCCGCACGCTCGAACTCTCGAGCCGCAGCTACCGCCGCGCCGACGGCACCGGGCCGACGATCACGCTGGTCGGCGCCGTGCACATCGCCGACGCGGCGTTCTACGCGGCGAAGCAGGCCGAGCTCGACGGCCACGACCTCGTTCTCTTCGAGGGCGTCCGCTCGACGGGCATGGGCGACATTCCCGCCTCGCTCGACGACGCCGCGAAGGCGACGGCGACCGCGAAACGCCTGCGGTTCCTCGCCCAGCTCGCGGTGGCGGCCCGCGAGAGATGCGGCTCGTTCGCCGAGGATTTCGAGTCACTCGCCCGCGATTCCGGCCGCCTCGGCGATTACGTCTCGCGTTCGACCGCCGACGGCTGGGGCCGGCCGATCGAGTTCGAGATCGTCGAGCGTCCGGCCGAGGGGGCGGTGCCCGCGTCGCAACTCGCGAGGTTCCGCTCGCTCGGCGCCGACGGCGCCGCCGGCGGCGAGGGCCCGGCCGCGGACCTTGTCGTCGACGGCGACGCGATCCCGGTCGAGCGCCGGGCCTCGCGCGGCGGCGACGGCGGCAACATCCAGGCCCGCCTCGCGAAGGCACTCGGCGTGGCCTACCAGCTTGACGCGATCGACAGCGGCAAGCCGAACTGGCGGAACAGCGACATGGACGTCGAGGAGGTCCGGGCCCGGCTCGAGCAGGCCGGTCCCGACGCCTCGATGGTCCTGCGCCTGCTCGAGGGGAACTCGCTCGAGGCCCGCGTCGCGGGCGTGCTGATCTCGTTCCTCGGGGCGTCGCGCACGCTGTCGAGCGTCGTGAAGCTCATGATGATCGAGCAGCTCTCGGCCGCCGGCGGCGAGTTGGGCGGGATGGGCGGCATGAAATCGCTCGCCGCGATGCAGAAGGTCATCATCGACGACCGCAACCGCGTGGTGCTCGACGACCTCAAGCGGATCATCGACGACGAGCGCGACCTCGCGTCGATCGCGATCTTCTACGGGGCCGGCCACCTGCCCGCGTTCGAGCGGAGCTTCCGCGACGAGCTCGGGCTCGAGCCGGTCGGCGAGACCTGGACCGCCGCGATGTCGATCGACCCCAGCCAGACGGGCATGAGCCCGGCCCAGCTGCGGTCGATGCGACGGATGCTCGAGCGGTCGATGGGGCGGTCGGGCGGGGAGTGACGTGGATGGACGCCCCTGCCTCGTCCCGCGGCGGG
>JBEIUL010000572.1:0-1626 GCA_040374395.1 Phycisphaeraceae bacterium | reverse complement strand
GGGGGCCGAGAACGGCTTTGGCGTTCCTCCAGGGCGGTCGCGGACCGCCCACCCCAGTGACAGGCTCGTCGCCCGTGTGGGATCGACGCCCTCCTCCCCTCACGTCGCCGCGAGATGCATCTGCCGCAGGTAGCGGTCGAGGAACCGCCCCGCGAACGCGTCGAACGCGGCATCGAGGCCGCTCACGCCCTCGCCCCAGAGGCAGACGCCGCCGTCGAGGAACTCGGGGTCGCAGTGGATCACGAACACGCCGTCGACGACCAGCGACCTCGGCAACCTCGTCGCCTGCCACGCGGTCACCGCGTTCCGCGTCGGATCGCCGATCGCGATCGACGGCTGCGACATGAGGTCACGGTCGTTCAGGAACCACAGGTCGGTCACGACGATCGGCACGAGCGGCGGGTCGCCGCGCTCGAGATGCCCGGCCTGCCACGCCCGGATCATCCGCGCGAGCCGGGTCGCGTACGGCCGGTCGAGCCATTCCGCCCGCGGCATGCCCCCCACCACGATCGGCAGGCATTCCTCGGGGCGGAACTCGAGCTGGGGCGGCTACTCGGCACGATCGAGGCGGAAACGCTCGTCGGGAGCGGGCGGAGTCCAGGTCTGGCCTTCCTCATCCATGGCCCTGAATATCGGCCGGCCCGCACGTCCGGCACCACCGGCGCGACCCGACGCGTCGGGCGGAGAAATCGGGGCCGTCCGCTGGCCCGCCCGCCCGCGGAAACCCACGGTCGGGGGGTTCACCAGGAACCCCATTCCATGTCCACGCCCATGACCAACGCACTTTCCCTCGCCTCCTCCCGCCGCGCCCTCGAGAGCCTCGTCGTCGTCGCGGTCCTCGGCGCCGTCGCCTGGACCGCCTTCCCCCGCCTCTCGCTCGGCTCGTCCCGCGACGAGGCGAAGCGGATGCAGTCGACGCTCTGGCAGGTCCGCAACCGCGTCGAGCTCAACCGCTTCAGCAACCTCGTCCGCATCAACGACGAGGGCTGGCCGATGGCGATCAGCCCCGAGTGGTTCAAGGCCGAGCGCCTGCCGTCCCATCCGCTGACCGATCGCGAGCTCATTGTCGAGACCACCGACGCGGGCCATGCGATGCACTATCCGATCGAGAAGACCTTCGACCCGAACGATCCCGACGCGCGGACGCTCTGGTACAACCGAACCAACGGCTCGATCGCGATCCGCGTGCCGCGGGTCGGCACCGACGCCGAGATGCTCGCGGCTTTCAACGCGGTGAACGGGACGAATCTCGGGTCGACGCTCGAGACGGCGCGATGATGGGATCTGAACGGGCTCGCGGGTGATTCGTCGACGGGGCATGGCCCCGTCGTTCCGCGCCGGCGCCGTGACGGGTAATCTCAGTGGAAAAGCGGGAACTTCCGGCAGAAATGCCGGATCTCGTCGCGCACGCGGGCGGTCTCGCCCGCCTCGCCCTTGGCGACCAGCACTCGGTCGAGCCAGCCGGCGACCTGCGACATCTCGGGCTCCTTCAGGCCTCGCGTGGTCAGCGCCGGCGTGCCGAGCCGCAGGCCACTCGTGACCATCGGCGGCCGCGGGTCGTTCGGGATGCCGTTCTTGTTCGTGATCATGCCCGCGGCCTCGAGCCACCTCTCGGCGTCGGCGCCG
>JBEIUL010000387.1:0-2881 GCA_040374395.1 Phycisphaeraceae bacterium | reverse complement strand
CTCGTCGCGGCCGGCGATGGGCCGGGCGAGGCCATGCCGCTGGTCGAGGCGATCTCGCGTGCCGAGACCCGCAACCTCGCGATGCAGCTGGCCTTCGATCGCTACGACGAGCGCGAGAAGGCCCTCGAGCTCGAGATCCGCAAGCAGGTGCCCGACTTCCGGTTCGGCGGCGGCGGGCAGACCGACGAGGGTCGCGCCGGACTCCTGCTCGGGTTCTCGATTCCCATCCCGGTGCTCAACGCGAATCGGCAGGCGATCGACGTCGCCGAGGCCGAGCGTCGCCGCGCCGCCGAGGCGTATGCGGCCGGATACGAGCGGGTCGTCGCCGAGCTCGGCCTCGCCGACGAGCGGCGGCGCGAGGCGGCGGCCCGGCTCGCGATCGCCGAGGGCACGCTCGTGCCGCTCGCCGAGTCGCAGTGGAACGACGCGATCCGGCTCATCGAGCTCGGCGAGACCGAGCCGGTCTTCGTCGTCGAGAGCCTCGACAGCCGGCTCGAGAGCACGCTCGCCCTCATCGAGAGCCGCCGCGATGCGGCGCAGGCCGCGATCGCCTTCCGCGCCGCGATCGGCCCCGAGCCGGCGCCGCGCGGACAGACGGACATTCCGAACGAGAACCGACTCCCTTCCGAGGAGAATCCATGACTTTCCCCCGCCACTGGTCGTCCGCGATGCTCGCCGGCCTCGCCCTCGTCGCCTGCGGCGGCGAGGACTCGCCCTCCCCGAAACCGATGGCCGAGGGGACCGTCGCCCTCACCAACCGCATCGATGTTCCCCCCGCGGTCCGGCAATCGCTCGGCATGACCTTCGCGAAGGCCGAGCTGCGACCGGTCGAGCGCACGCTGCGGATCGCCGGGGCGTTCGAGCTCGAGCCCGGCGCCCGGCGCGAGTACCGGGCCCTGGTGCCCGGCCGGGTCGAGCCGGCGGCGGCCGAACTCGCCGAGGTTCGCGCGGGCGACCTGCTCTTCACGATCGACTCGCCCGCGTGGCGGGAACTGCAGGGCAAGATCGCCGAGGCCGAGGCGGCGCTGGCCCGGGCGCAGGCGGTCGTCGACGCGAACGATCCGCTGCACGAGGCCCACGAGGCCCACGCCCGGAATCTCGAGGCGGCGCTTTCCCAGTGGGAAGCCCGCATCCGGCAGCTCGAGACCGTGCGCGAGGCGGGCGGCGGCGTCGGCGAGCCGCTGGCCGACGCGCAGGTCGCGGCGGCGACGCTGCGCTCGCAGCTGGCGGAGATCCGCGAGAAGGACGTGACGATGGAGTCCGACCGGCGCAGTTCGGAGGCGACGCTGGCCGAGGCGATCGCGACGCATGGGCTGCTGCTCGATGCGGCGGCGTCGATCCTGGGGATGCCTCGATCGGACGTGATCGAGAAGAACGGCGGAACGCCACGTTGGCGATCGGCCCGAACCGTCGAGGTCCGCGCGACCTCCGACGGGCAGCTCGCGACGCTTGCGGTCGCGCCGGGCCAATGGGTCGAGGAAGGCGGACTGCTCGGCCTGTCCGTCCAGCCCGAGCGCCTGCGATTCCGCATGCCGCTGCTGGCGGGGGATCTCGGCCGGGTGCGTGACGGGCTGACCGCCCGGCTCGTTCCCGGCGAGGCGGTGCCCGGTGCCTACGCGAACGCCGGCGAGGGCTCGCTGCGGCTGGCGCCCGGCGTGGCGGCCGGTTCTCGCACCGTCGACGCCGTCGTCTCACCGGCGGCTCCCGTCGCCTGGGCCCGGCCGGGCCTCTCCGGTTTCGCCGAGATCCTGCTCGAGGGCGCGTCCGAACCGGAACTGGCCATCCCGCGCCGCGCCGTCGTGAGCGACAACGGCGTGCCGGTGCTTTTCCGCCGCGACCCGGCCAACCCCGACAAGGTCATCCGGCTCGAGGCGGACCTCGGCCCCGACGACGGGCGGTGGGTCGCGGTGCGGAGCGGCCTGCGGGTCGGCGACGAGGTCGTGATCGACGGGGTCTATCCGCTGCTCCTCTCGACGAGCGGCAGCATCCCGAAGGGCGGCCACTTCCACTCCGACGGCACCTTCCACGCCGAAGACCACTGAGCCGGGCGGCTTCTCTCCCCCCGAAGTTCGCACCGGAGTTCCCGCCATGTTCCGCCGACTCATCGAAATCTCGCTCCAGCGCTCGTCGCTCGTCGTCGTCCTCGGCGGCCTGCTGACGCTCGCCGCCGGCCTGCTGCTGCCCCGCATGCCGGTCGACGTCTTTCCCGAGCTGAACGCACCGACCGTCACGATCCTGACCGAGGCGGGGGGCCTCGCCGCCGACGAGGTCGAGCGGCAGGTGACCTTCCCGATCGAGACCGCGGTGAACGGCATTCCCGGCGTGCGGCGGGTGCGGTCGTCGAGCGCGATCAGCCTCTCGATCGTCTGGGTCGAGTTCGACTGGGGCAGCGACCTGTTCCGGGCCCGGCAGCTCGTCGCCGAGCGGCTGGCGGCGGTGCGCGAGGACCTGCCCGCCTCGGCCCACGCGGAAGTCGCGCCGCTCTCGAGCATCACCGGTGAGGTGATGCTCATCGCCCTCGCGTCGCCCGAAGGGTCGGTCGACGCGCTCGAGCTCCGTTCGCTGGCCGAGTTCGAGGTGCGGAACCGGCTTCTTTCGGTCCCGGGCGTCGCCCAGGTCGTCGCGATCGGCGGGGCGCTGCCGCAGTTCCAGGTCGAGTGCCGCCAGGACCGGCTCGACCTGCACGGGCTCACCGTGCTCGAGGTGGCCGAGGCCGCGGGGCGGGCCCATTCGACCGCGAGCGCCGGCTACCTGCCCTCGGTCGACTTCCGCGAGATTCCCGTGCGGCAGTCGGCCCGCGTCGAGAGCGTCGACGACCTCGCCCGCACGGTGATCGCGGTGCGCGACGGCCGGCCCCTGACCATCGGCGACGTCGCCGACG
>JBEIUL010000212.1:0-4911 GCA_040374395.1 Phycisphaeraceae bacterium | reverse complement strand
CCTTCGCGTCAGCGGCCGGCGCCGCGTCGAGCAGCTGGTCGATCCGGACAGCTTCGAGCCCTTCAACGCCGACCTCGCCCCGACCGACCCGCTCGGTTTCGTCGACGGCAAGACCTACGCCGCCCGCCTGAAGGACGCCCAGCGGAAGAGCGGCGAGCAGGACGCCCTCCAGACCGGGTACGGGTTCATCAAGGGACGTCGTGCGGTGATCGCGGCGATGGACTTCACCTTCTTCGCCGGCTCGATGGGCTCGGTGGTCGGCGAGAAGCTGACCCAGGCGATCGAGCGGGCGACCGACGCCGACCTGCCGCTCGTCGTGGTGAGCTGCTCGGGCGGCGCCCGCATGCAGGAGTCGGGCTTCTCGCTGATGCAGATGGCGAAGACCAGCGCGGCGCTGGCCCGCTTCCACGAGGCGGGCGGGCTCTTCATCTCGGTGCTCGCCGACCCGACCACCGGCGGCGTCACCGCGAGCTTCGCGATGCTCGGCGACGTGATCCTCGCCGAGCCGAGGGCGCTGATCGGATTCGCCGGCCCGCGGGTCATCGCGAACACCATCCGCAAGGAGCTGCCGCCGGGCTTCCAGTCTGCGGAGTTCCTCCTCGACGCCGGCTTCGTCGATCGCATCGTGCACCGGAAGGATCTCCGCAGCGAGATCGGCCGGATCATCGACTACGCGAACAAGTGAGCGATCCCGCGAGCGTGCCGCAGGCGGCGAGCCATCCTGGCCGGACCCTCGCCGTGGCCGCGGCGGCGCTGGCGTTCCCGGTCCTGTTCACGCTGCTCTGGCCCCCGTTCGGGGTCGCGGAACTCTCGTGGGTCGCGATCGCGCCGCTGACCGCGATCGCGGTGCTGGTCCGCCGCGGCTGGCTCGCGTTCCTCCTGGCCTTCGCGGCGGCGGTTCCCGCATGGACCTGGCTCGAGGCGTGGCTCTGGGGGCTCACGCCGCCGGGCACCGTCTCGCTGGTGATCTTCTGCAGCTCGTTCGCCGGACTCTACGCGTGGACCCTCGGCCGCCTGGTCCGGTCGCGGCGCTTCGGGAACTGGCCGCTCGCCGCGCTCGCGCCGGTCGCGTGGTGCGGGGTGGAGTTCCTCCGGGGCGACCTGGTCCTCGGCGGGTACGGCTGGTTTCCGCTCGGGCTCGCCACGCTCGGGCCGCCGGACGCCCCGGGAAACCTCGCCGGCGGGGCGAGCCTGCTCGGCTGGTCGTTTGTCTCGGGATGTTGCGCCGCGACCGGGGGGCTCGCGGTCGACCTTGCGGTCCGGCGACGCGACGCGGTCCGCGGGATGCGCGGGTTCGCCGCCGCGGCCACCGTCGCCATGCCGTTCGTGCTCGTCGCGCACGGCCGATCGTGGAGCGGCGCGGACGCCCCGGCCGGCCCCGCGGTCGTACTCGTGCAGACCGATCTCCCGATGTCGAACAAGCTCGCCTGGAGCCGCGACGACCAGCTGCGGGACATCCCCGATTTCATCCAGCTCACCTTCGCCGGCCGCCGCGCCGCCCGTGACGCCGGCCTCGAGCCCGACCTCTTCGTGTGGCCCGAGACCACGCTCCCGGGTTTCGGCCTCGAGCCGGAGACGGTGCGGACGCTCGTGGAAGGGGGCTACTGGCCGGGATCGATCTTCTCCGACGCGATCGCCGATCTCGCCCGGGAACTTGACCGGCCCATGCTGGTCGGCAGCAACGCCTATCTCGGGCTGGCCGCGGTCGAGGGCCGCTGGACGTTCGATCGGCAGTTCAACAGTGTCTACCTCGTCGACGGCGAGGTGCCGTTCCCTCGCTACGACAAGCTGCTGCTGACGCCCTTCGGCGAGGAGATGCCGCTCATCAGCCGCTGGGACTGGCTCGAGGAACGGCTCCTCGCGATCGGGGCGCCGGGCATGGCCTTCGACCTGCACGCGGGCGAGCGGCCGGTCCGCTTCGAGATCCCGTTCCGCGGCGAATCCGGCGAGACCCGTGTCGCGCGGGTCGCCACCCCGATCTGCTTCGAGGACTCGGTGCCGAAGGTGTGCCGCCGCCTCGCCTTCGACCGGGCCGGGCGCCGCGCCGACCTGCTCGTGAACCTGTCCAACGACGGCTGGCTCCTCGACAGCCAGATGGCCCGCGAGCACCACGTGCTGCACGCCCGCGGGACGGCGTTGGCCCTGCGAACGCCGATGCTGCGGGCGGCGAACACCGGCCTGAGCGTGGCGATCGCCGCCGACGGCCGCCTCACGCACCGGATCGGCGAGGGACCGGCGGGCGAGGGCGAGCGGTCGGGGACGCTCGCGGTCCGGCCCTCGCTCGGGACCGGCACGCCTCTTTTCGCGAGGATGGGCGATACTTGGCCGATCCTCTCCCTCGGTCTCCTGTCCGTGGCCGTGCTTCTCTCGCGAGGAAACTCCCGCCCATGACTCCCGACGCCCCCAAATCACCCGCCCGCATCCCGTCGAAGCCGGCGAATCCGAGTCCGCTCGTCCGCACCGCGGGTGGCGTGGTCGTCCTCGCCACGCTGACGACCGGCGGCTGCCAGTCGACGTCGAGCGGCGAGTGGAGCACGAAGCACCAGAGCATGTCGGTCGAGAAGAGCGCCGAACTGGCCAGTCGCCAGCAGTCTGCCCGGCTTCCCGTGCCGGACATCTCGAAGCCGTCGGAGGAGGTTGCGTCCGAGTCCGTGACCGAACCGACGGGCGACACGACCGCGGAAACGGTCGAAGTCGTCGCGGTCGTCGAGGTCCCGTTCGAGGCGGCACCGGAACCGGTTGCCGAACCGGCGCCTGAACCGGCGCCCGAGCCTGCGTCCGAGCCTGCGTCCGAGCCGGCCCCCGAGCCCGAGCCGGCGGTGGAGCCGGCCTCCGAGCCCGCCGCTTCCGAACCGCAACCGTCCGTGGAGCCCTCGCCCGCCCCAGCCCCGGAGCCTGCTGCAGAGCCGGCCCCAGAGCCCGCCCCAGAGCCGCTCCCTCCGCCCGAGCCCGTTCCGGTGCCCGCTCCCGTGGGCGTCACCGATGCCCCGCCCGCGACCGACGTCGTCCTCCGCGAGCCGGCGCTTCCCGATCCGATGACGGCCTCGATGTCGCCTCGCGATGCGGCCGTCCAGCTGCTGGCGACGGCCGCCTCGAGCCCGTACGCGGCGCTCCGGGCGAACGCCGTCGAAGGTCTCGCGAAGGCTCCGGATTCCCTCCGGCCGCTCATCGGTCGCGCCCTGACCGACAACAACCGCGGCGTCCGCTTCGTGGCCGCCAACGTGGTCGCGAAGGCCGGCCTCTGCGACCAGTCGAACCTTCTCGAGCCGCTCGTCCGCGACGAGAGCGACTCGGTGCGGGCGGGTGCGATCGCGGCGCTCGTCGAGTGCGGAGTCAAGGTCGACCAGTCGTCGCTGGCCGGGATGCTCCGGAGCGACGATCCCGAGGTTCGGGCCAACGCGTACCTCGCGCTCGGCATGATCGGAAACCGCTCGGCGGCGCCGATGATCCGGGAGTCGCTCGGCCGTGGCATGCGCCTGGTGAATCCGCTTCGGGTCAAGCTCGTCGAGCTGCAGGGGGGTGAGGCCCTCGTGCGGCTCGGAGACACCGCCGAGATCGAGCCCATCCGGGCCGCCCTGTTCGCTCCGGGCGAGCAGGGGGAACTCACCGTCCTCGCCTGCCAGATCCTCGGTCGTCTCGGCGATCAGCAGTCGCAAGGGGCGCTCTTCCGGATCGGCCGCCCGACCGGCGAGGACGTCCGTCCGGTCGAGATCCGGCTGGCCGCGCTCCGGGCGCTGGCCGACCTCGGGGCTCCCGACCGGGCCCAGCTGTTCCAGCTGGCGACGGCCAGCCTCAAGGACATGTCTCCCATGGTCCGGGCCCAGGCCTGCTTCACGGTCGGAGCCATCGGCGGCGAGGCGGCCGTCCAGTCGCTCGTCCCGTTGATGGCCGATCTGGACCCGAACGTCCAGGTGGCGGCCGCCGTGGCGATCCTCACCGCTGATTCGCGTCGTTGACACCGGTCCGAGCCACGGTTACAAACCTTGGCTTCGGATGGGCAGGATGCCCGCCGTTCCGACCCTCTCGGGCCGCATTCGCGGTTGCCGGGGGCGGAATCTGACCCGGTCGTTTCCCCGAGGCCCCCGTGCACGTCCTCACCAAGATCTTCATCGTCCTCGTTTCGCTGCTCGCCGTCGCGCTCGTGCCGCTGGTCGCGGTCAACGCCCGCAACGAGTCGAGTTTCAAGGGTCAGCTCGAGGAAGCGAAGACCAAGGCGGCGGCCGCCCAGTCGGCGCTCGCCGCGAGCGAGTCCGCCCGTCAGGCTGCCGAGGCGAACTGGAACGCCCAGACGCAGGCCCTCGAATCGAAGATCACCGCCCTCAGCAAGGAAGCGGCCAGCCGCACCGCCGAGGCGACCCGCCTCCAGGGCGAGCTCTCGGCCGCGAAGGCCCTTCAGGCGAGCATCAACTCGAACCTCGAGATCCTCTCGCAGACCGGCAAGGCGAACAGCGAACTGGCCGGCAAGCTCGTCTCCGAACTCGCTGATCTCCGCACCCGCGTGGTGGCGGCCGAGAAGCAGCAGGCCGAGCTCGAGGAAGCCCTGGCCACCAGCGAGTCGCAGCGCGACGTCGCCGACGCGGCCCGCCGGGCCCTCCAGGAAGAGGTCCAGCGGCTGAGCGAGGCGAATCAGCAGGCGATGGAGACCGTGCAGCGGTACATGGCGTTCGCCGGTGAGCTTCCGACCGCCCGTGCCGGCGCGACCGGCGGCGGTGACTCGGTCCGCATCCCCGCCGACCGTGACATGGCGTGCTCGATCATCGGAGTGACGACCAGCGGCGACACCAAACTCGCCGAGATCAACGCGGGAAGTCGCGACGGCCTGCGGGAGGGCTGGGTCCCCACCATCGCCGACAACGGTCGCTTCCTCGCCAACCTCCGGATCACCACCGTCGACGTCAACCGTGCGACCGG
>JBEIUL010000159.1:0-5892 GCA_040374395.1 Phycisphaeraceae bacterium | reverse complement strand
GGCAGGTCGCGGGCGACGAGCCGACAGCGGAGCGGCGTGCGGACCGAGTCGTACGGCGCGATCGCCACGACCGCGGCGACTCGCCCCGAGCGGTCGGCCGCCGCCGCGCGGATCGCGAGCGTCGCCCCCATCGAGTGCCCCGCGAGGATGATCGGCCGCTCGCCGCCGAGGCGTTCGAGCAGGTCCGCCAGATCCGCCTCCTCGCGGACGTCGCCGAGCCGCGTCGATCCCGAAGCATCGCCGTGACCCCGCAGGTCGGGCAGGACGATTCGCCCCGCGACGCCGAGGAACGGGCCGATCCTCGCCAGGCTGTCGACCCGCGAGCGGCCCCAGCCGTGCACGAAGACCACCGTCGGGCCGGCCTCGCGGATGCGGATGTCCCACACCGGAAGGTCCGCACCGTCACGCGACAGCGTCCATTCGGCCGCCTCGAGCCCCAGGGCCTCGGGCGAGACCGGCAATCCGTTCGCGATCGCCCACGCGGCCGCCCGCCGCGGCGGCCGAATCGCCTCGATCGAGACGATCGCGACGTACCCGACCACCGCGATCGCCGCCCCGATGAGAAGGAGCGGAATCACGTCGCGATCACTTGGCCGCCGGCAGCACCATGCTGTCGAGCCGGAAACCCTTCGGCACCGACCGCATCTGCCAGACCGACGGACCGATGAATTCCTTCAGGAACTCGGCCTTCAGCAGGGCCTCGATCTTCGGAAAGTCCTTGTCGAACTCGAGGCCGCTGAGATCGCCGATGGCGTCGGTGTCGAGCGCCCCGACGCCGGGGATCTCGGCCCCGTCGCCCTGGAGCATCGACGCGAGCATCGCCTCCTGCGCCTCGACGGTGCGGATGGTGTCGACCCAGCCGTAGCCGACGAGGCCGTCCTTCGCGAGCTTCGCGACCGCGTCGCGGTACTTGGCCTCGCCGTCGAGGCCGGCCGGGGCGTCGGCCTGCCCGACCGCCCGCAGCGCCGACTCGACGTTGTCGGTCGAGCCGAGGAACATGTGGGTCTGGCCGTAGCCGACCGCCATCGGCGACTCCTCGCCGCTGTAGACGGTGTTGCCGAGGAAGTCACGCGGGGCGAGACCGGCCTGCGGGCCGAAGAACATCATGAGGCCCTGCGCCGCCTTCGCGTCGCTCACCGGGATCGCGGTGGTCGACTGCATGCTGTCGGGGCCGATCGGCTGCTTGACGACGGTCCAGGTGTCGAAGCCGGGGCCCATCGCCGCGAGCGACGGGGCGATCATCGGCTCGAACTGCTCGAGCATCGGCTGGATCTGCTCCGCCTGCATCTCGGGCAGGTTGGCGACCACGTCGTTGAGCACCTTCATGAGCTCACCGAACTTCACGTTCATGCGGCCGTAGCCGATCGCGTCGGCGGGCACGATCGCGGGAACCTTCCCGAGGGTGCCCTCGCCGAGCAGGCTCAGCAGGCCGACCTTGCCGTCCGGCACGAGGATGCCGACGTGCTGGGTGAGGGCGGCGCCGCCGGCGTCGTCGGTGAGGTCGAACGAGAAGCTCCAGGCGCGGATGTCGCCGAAGAGCTTGCCGAGGAAGGGCTGGATCAGGGCGAACTCGAATCCGCCCGAGGTCGCCAGCAGCGGCTGGAGCGGCGCGGTCAGCACCGCCGCGTAGGCGTCGGGATCGCCGCCCACGAGGTCGATCGCGTCCTTGAAGTCGGTCGTCTCGCCGACGCCCTTCGCGCCCGCCCCGTCGACCACCGCGAGGGCGTCCTCGAGGGCTCCGGCCGAGCTCGTGAGCAGCAGGCGACCCGCGTCGCGGGTGACGTAGATCGACCCGAAATCGAAGGGTGAATCAGGCTCCCCAAATTCCATGTCAGCGTCCATGTCAGCGCCCATGCCGTCGGCATCGGCCGGGTCCGCAGCCGCCTCGTCCTCGAGCTTGAAGACGTACGTCCGGCGTCCCTTGACCTCCTCGACGGTCATGCCGGGGGTCTTGTCCTTCTCGCGGCGGGCCATCTCGGCGTCGAACCAGGTCGCGATCCGCTCGGAATCCTTGCCCCAATCGAGGAAGGCGACGAGCACGGGCACCTCGAGGCCGCTCTCCTCGTCGAGCTCGCTCGCGATGGCCAGTCCGGCCGCCGCGGGCCAGCAGACATTCTCGCGGGCGATGCCGAGTTCCTGGGTGTCCTTCTCGATCTCGGCCTCGAGCGACTTCCGCCACTCCGCCGTCGCCTCCTGCACCGGACCGCTCGCCCACCACTGCCCGAGCGGCGACGCGTCGAGCCGCGTGCGGGTGGCGGCGAGGTCGTCGATGCCGACGACGACGAAGCTCTTCTCGGGCGCCAGGGCGCGGATCGAGAGCGTGCCGTCGGCGGCGAGGGCGAGCGAGGGCAGGAACGCGAAGGCCGGGACGAGGCCCGGGACGAGAGCGGTCAGGACGCGGCGGGACATGCGGGGTTCTCCAGGTGGGGCGGGAGTTGTACCAGCCCGGTCGGGGCGGGTTGTGGCGGGACGTGCCGCCCGGACGGGATCGCGTTTCCTTCGGGATTCCGGGATGGCGATTTCCCGCGTTTCGATCCGCGTTCAGCGTCCCGGGGCGTCGCCCGAGCTGCCGTCCTTCAGGGCCGGGGCGGTACCCCAGGCGGACCGGGCCGGCGGCTTCTGGTAGTTGTGGCCGGAATTCGGGTTGTTCTTGTCGTAGGCGAACGCCTCGCGGTTGCGGACGAAGTCCTTCACGTACCGGGCGGGGATCGCGAAGCCGAGGGCCTCGCCGCCGAGGATGCCCATGTTCGTGATGCCGACCACCTCGCCGTGCACGTTGAAGAGCGGCCCGCCCGAGTTGCCCGGGTTGATCGGCGTGTCGGTCTGGATGTAGGTCAGGCCGTCGAAGTTGCGGCTCACGGTCGAGACCACGCCCTGCGTCATGGTCCGCTCGAGCCCCAGCGGGTTGCCGATCGCGAAGACCGACTCGCCGACGCCGACCGACTCGACCCCGGCGAGCGGGGCGATCTCGAAAGGCTTCCCGTCGGGATGCTTGATCTTCACGAGGGCGAGGTCGACGTGGTTGTTGAGGGCCACGAGCTCGACGTCCTCGATGTCGGTCCGCTTGAGCGAGCCGTCCGATTGCGGGAACCAGACGGTGGCGCGGAGCGTGGTCTCGCCCTGCACGACGTGGGCGTTGGTGATCGCGTAGCCGTCGGGGTGGATGATCACGCCCGAGCCGAGGCCCGAGGGCGTCGAGACCTTGATGACCGCCGGGCCGATCCGCTTGGCCTGTTCCTTGGGCGGCAGCTCGGGCAGGTCCTCGGCGACGATGAAGAGCGAGTCCTGCACCAGGACCGCCTTCGTCGCCCCGTCGTCGTCGGTGACGCTCTCGACGTCGTCCATCGAGAACGACAGGACGTCGGCCCCGACGTCGATCCAGACCTTGCGGTCGCTGCGCTTGAGGACGGTTCCCGAGATCGTCGCCCCGCTCTTGAGGGTGACGGTGTCGGCCGCGAGCGGCGCGGCGATGAAGGGGGCGAGGGCGAACGAAAGGACGGCGGCGATGCGGGTCGGGATCACGGTTTCGCTCCGGGTCGGGAGGGGTACTATACGCCCCCTTCCCCGCGGGAAACCCTCATGACTCACGACCGAATCCTCACGGCCGCCCTCTCGTCGCTCGCCCTCGTCACCCTCGCCGGACTCGACCCGTCGGCCCGGGCCGACGATGACCTCGCCGGCCACGTCGGCTTCGACGGCCTCGAGGTCGTGAAGATCGACCCGAAGGCGGGACCGATCCTCGTCGTCGACCTGAACGACGACGGGCTGGAAGACCTCCTGGCCGTGAACAACTCGAAGAGCCGGATCGAGTTCCAGTACCAGAAGGCCGGGGCGAGGCCGACCGACGAGATCACGGCCCCGACCCGCGTCAACGAGCTGCCCGAGCACTGGCGGTTCCGCCGCGAGTTCGCCTCGGTGCCGCACCAGGTCACCGGCCTGGTCGCCCACGACTGGTCGGGCGACGGGCTCGTCGACCTGATCTACGCGGGCCAGCCCGGCACGATCGGGTTCGTGCGCCAGGTCAAGCCGGGCGTCTTCGAGGTCGAGCGGAAGATGCCGGTGAAGAACCTCGTCCCGAGCCGCGACGCGTTCGCCGTCGCCGACGTGATCGGCGACGCGAAGCCCGAGGTGATCGCGATCGCGGGCGGGAAGATCCTCGTCCATCCGCTCGAGGGCTCGACGCTCGGCGATCCGGTCGAGCTCGGCTCGGGCGGCGACCAGATCGTGGCGTTCCTCGTCGAGGATTTCGACGGCGACGGCACCGCCGACCTCGCGGGCATCGTGCCCGAGAGCCCGACGCCGGTTCGCATCTGGACCGCGGTGAACGACAACGGCCGCAAGTCGCTCGGCTCGGAGCTTCGCTTCGAGCAGCCCCCGCTTCGCGAGGCGACCTCGGTGCGGCTGCCCGGCCGCAAGGCGGCGCTGCTCGCGACGATCGAGCGGCCGAGCCGGCGACTCGCCATCCACGAGCTGGTGGCGAAGCCGGTCGAGAGCTCGGGCACCCGCGAGGCGCCGCTCTCGATCTGGAACTTCGAGGACTCCGGCAACCGCAAGCGTTCCGTCGCGGTCGCCGACGCCGACGGTGACGGCCTGCTCGACGTGCTCGCGACGAACGTCGCCGACAACGCGATCTCGTCCTACCGGCAGACGAAGGGCCGAGGCCTCGGGGCGGTCGAGCGGTTCCCGGCGTACGCCGACCTCGACTCGCTTGTGGCCGGCGACCCCGACCGCGACGGGAAGACCGAGGTGTTCCTGCTCTCCGAGAAGGAAGGCGTGGTCGGTCGCACCGAGTGGGACGGCTCGGGCTTCCCCTTCCCGCAGGCGGTCGCCCTGCCGTCGGGCCAGGTGCCGGTCGTGCAGGCCCTCGTCGACCTCGACGAGGGGCCGCGGCTCGCGGCGGTCACCAAGGACGGCCGCAACTACCAGCTCTCGCTCGTGCCGCTCGACGGCGGCGCCGCGGCCGATCCGGTGAAGCTCGGCTCGCTGTCGAAGCAGCCCGACGCCATCGTCGCCCTCGACGCCGACCGTGACGGGAACGTCGATCTCCTGCTGCTGACCGCCGACAAGCCGATGACCATGCTGCGGGCGGGCCAAGACGGCGGCTACACGCTGCTCGAGAGCAAGGACATGGGCCAGTTCGGCCTCGTGCAGGCCGCGAACGGCAAGAACGTCGCGACCCTCGACATCGACGGCGACGGCGTGCGCGAGCTGCTCGTGGCCGACCGGAACTTCGTGCGGGCCCTGCGCTACGACGAGAAGCCGGCCGGCGGCGCGAGCCCCGGCTGGCAGGTCGTCACGCAGCTGAACGCCGACCGCGGCGACGCGAAACTGGTGTCGCTCGCGGTGCTGCCGGGCCAATCGGGCGGGGCCGAACGACTGGTGGCGGCCGACCGCGAGAACTCGCAGCTCATCCTCTTCGAGCGGCTCTCGGGTGACGGCGCGAAGTGGAAGCAGACCGACGTGCTCACCGTGAGCGGCTTCAAGTTCAATGACCTGCGGGCCGGGGCGTTCTCGGGCGACGGCACGGTCGACCTGCTCGCCATCGGCGACGAGGGCTTCGCGGTGGTGCGGCTCGCGGGCGAGCGGCTCGACCTCGTCGAGGTCGCGGCGTGGCGCAGCGAGGAGCAGCGCCGCGTGCACCACGAGATCGTGACCGGCGACGTGAACGCCGACGGCTTCACCGATCTCGTGCTGCTCGACGCGGGCGAGCAGATGGCCGAGGTGCTGACGGTCTCCGAGTCCGGACGGCTGCTCTACGGGACCGGCTTCAAGATCTTCGAGTCGAAGATGTTCTCGGGCGGAGAGCCCCGCGAGTTCGAGCCGTCGATGGGCGCCATCGCCGACGTGACCGGCGACGGGGCGGACGACCTCCTGCTGCTGGCGCATGACCGG
>JBEIUL010000524.1:0-1881 GCA_040374395.1 Phycisphaeraceae bacterium | reverse complement strand
TCATGGCTGCGGTCAGCGCGGCGTCCGTTGTGCTGGGCGGGAGCCTGCCGCGGCTGATCGGGGATCGGAGAAAGCCGTGGATCCTGGCCGGCGCTCTCGCGCTGCTCGTCGCCACTGGAATCCTTCTGGCGGGGACGCTGTTACAGGCGCCGGGCTGGGTCTTCCTGCTCGGGTACATCCTGTTGGCGGTTTCCAGCGTCGCGGTGCCGTCGGGCAGGCCGTTCACGAACTGGGTCAGGCGACCGGCGGTGAAGTCGGCGATCGCGCCGTGTACCTGGTAGGGCGACAGCGGCGGCACGCCCGTGGCGGCCGTCGCCAGGACGCTCGGGTTCCCGTCGAGCCGCCGCGCGACCGCCTCGGGCTTGCCCGTGGCCGAGCCGCGCAGGGCCAGCCGCGGGTTCCGCACGTCGGTCCCGGTCGCGACGAACGCGACGTTCCGTACCGCGGTCGGCACCGCGGCGAAACGCCGCATCGCGAAGATCGACGCGCCGTTCACCGAGTTCAGGAGCGGCGTCGTTCCGATCGTCAACCCGTCGTTCACCCCGTCGAAACGTAACACCGGCTTGCCGTCGAGGGCATTCGACACGTACAGCGGTCGGGCCGTGCCGGTGGCGGTCGCCCACCGGATCGGATCGGTCGCGCGGTCCGCCCAGTTGGAGACCGGGCCCGCTGTCGGCACGACGGCTCCCGGGGCGGCGGCGTCGAACCAAGCCTGGAGCGACGGTACCGCCGCGGGACTCCACGGTACGCCCTGCTGGTAGATGAGAATCGTGGCGTCACCGATGGCGACCGTGCCGATCCGGCCCTCCGGGGAATAGTTCGGATAGACGGAGATCGCGGAAGGACCGCTTCCGGTGCCGGACGGGTCCGTGGGAGAGATCCACGACTCGGTGGAGGATGCAGTCCAGTCGCAGAGGTCGCACGAGGCGATGAGATCGAAGTGCCGGGTCAGGTTGCCTGAGGCATGCCCGAAAACCAGCACCTCGGGCGTTACCTGGTACGTGCAGGCCTGGCCGCACTGGGTGACGACGTGCGTCTTCGCCCCGAATTGGAGGGTCGCCGAGCGGCTCACGCTGCCGGGGTTCGGCGCGACGGTGAAGGCCAGGAACGCGTACGTCTCCGCGTGATCCGGATTGTCGATCGTGATCCACGACGGGAGATTTTCCGGCACCCACATGCATCCCAAGGCGACGACGTCGACATCCACCCGGCCGCTCCCCCCGGCCCCGCCGAACTCCGACGCAACCGGATCGACCGCCAGCACGCACATCGGCTCGGACTGGCAGTAGGAGAACGGCAGGCAGTCCATTCCGTCGACGTACGACAGGATCTGCTCGCGATTCCGTTGCGTGAACCTGAGCTCGATGTTCGCCCACCCGCCGTCGCACTGCTGGCAGTAGCTCATGATCGAGCCCGGGGCGTGCGCGCAATTGCCGTTCCCGCACTCATCGTCGGGCGGATCGAGCTCATGGGTGTGCGTCGCGCCGCAGTTGTGCCCGATCTCGTGGGCGACGATGACGACATCCCCGTTGGCCTCGTGCCGGTCCCGCAGCGGGGTCGGGAAGGAGCCCGAGATGTTGCCGCTCACCCCGTAGGAGATGGTCCAGGTCACGTCGTCGTAGTCGCAGAGGGCGTTGAGGTATGCCAAACCACCTCCGAGGTCGCGACCGCACACGTGGTGCGCGAGGTCACGGTGGACGTTGTCCATCAGGCTGTCCCAATGCGACTCGAACTCGTCGAGCCCTTCCTCGCGGGTGGTGCCGGTCCACGGGTCGGTTACGTTCCAGAGTCGGGTGAAGACGACGTCGAACTGGAGGTTGACCTCGTCGCGATAGATCTGGTCGACCGCCGCGATGAGGACGTGGAGGTAGGTGAGGGCCT
>JBEIUL010000514.1:0-1952 GCA_040374395.1 Phycisphaeraceae bacterium | reverse complement strand
CGCCTGCGGCCGGACCTGACGGTGAGGCTTCCGGGCGGGCGGTTCGTCCCGCGCGCCGCGCAGGGGCCCCGGCTCGCGTACCTCGATGCGCTCGAGCCGTCGGCGACCGCTGCCGACCGCCTCGCTCGCCGCCGGGCGCACGCCCAGGCGCTCCGCACCCACGTGCGGGCCCTCGCCGGTCGTGACTACGCCCGTGCCCTCGGCGGCGGAGTCGAGGTCACTGTCCTGTTCGTGCCCCTCGAGAGCGCGTTGATCGCGGCGCTCGAGACCGATTCGGACGTCTACCGGGAGGCGCTCGAGTCGCGGGTGATCATCTGCACCGCATCGACGCTGCTCGCCCTGCTCAGGACCTGTGCCCTCCAATGGCAGCAGGCCCACCTCAACGAGAACGCCCGCCGGATCGGCGACAACGCCAAGGTGATGCTCGACCGCATCGGGAAGTTCGCCGAGCATCTCGATCGCGTGGGTTCGGGGCTCGCGGGCGCCGTGAAGGGCTACAACGCGGCCGTCGGGAGCTTCAACTCGCGGCTGTTGCCGAGCGCCCGGGATACCGCGGAACTCGCCGGTTCGCTCGGTCTCGTGCCCGAGGAGCTTGCGAACGTCGACACCTCGCTGCGTGAGGTGACGGGGGCCGCACCGGCCCTGCCGGAGTCGTGATCGGGTTGACGATCACCTCGGACGGCGCGGCACGATTGGCGGGGCTCCGGGTCCTGCCCTAGTCTGCCGCCATGACGTCCATCCTTCCGGAACGCGTCGTCTCGCGGCTCGCCCGGCTCGCCATCGAATTGCCCTCCTGGGGCTTCGCCGACACCGGCACCCGCTTCGGCAAGTTCCTGCAGGACGCCGCGGCGCTGACCCTCGACGACAAGCTCGACGACGCGGCGCAGGTGCACCGCGTGACCGGTGCGTGCCCGACGGTCGCGATCCACGTGCTGTGGGACGTGCCCGAGGGCGGGGCCGCGGCGCTGGCGTCGGCGGCCGCCGTCCGCGGCCTGCGGATCGGCTCGGTGAATCCGAACGTCTTCCAGGACCAGCGCTACCGATTCGGCTCGGTCGCGAACGAGGATCCCGCGATCCGCCGCCACGCGATCGACCACCTGCTGCACAGCGTGCGGCTCGCCCGCGAGGTCGGCTCGTCGACGCTCGTCCTCTGGTTCGCCGACGGCACGAACTACCCGGGACAGGGCAGCTTCATCGCCCGCAAGCGCCGCTTCGCCGACGCCCTCCGCGAGGTGCACGCCGCGATGCCCGAATCGATGCGGATGCTCGTCGAGTACAAGCCCTTCGAGCCCGCCTTCTACCACACCGACGTCGCCGACTGGGGCATGGCGTACGTGCTCGCGAGGGCCGCGGGCCCGCGGGCCCGGGTGCTCGTCGACACCGGGCACCACCTGCCGGGGCAGAACGTCGAGCATCTCGTCGCGTTCCTCGCCGACGAGGGAATGCTCGGCGGCTTCCACTTCAACGACCGTCACTACGCCGACGACGACCTCACCACCGGCTCGATCGACCCGTACCGCGTCTTCCGCATCTTCCTCGCGATCCTCGAGGCCGAGCGCGAGCGGAGCGGCGACCTGCCGATCGAGTGGATGGTCGACCAGTCGCACAATCTCAAGCCGAAGATCGAGGCGATGATCCAGACCGTGACGACCGTGCAGGAACTCTTCGCGAAGGCGTGCCTCGTCGATCTCGACGCGCTCGCGGCGGCGCGGCGTCGGAACGATCCGGTCGACGCCGAGGAGTGCCTCAAGCGGGCGTTCGCGACCGACGTGCGGGCGGGGCTCGCGGCGTGGCGCGAGTCGCGCGGGCTGCCGCGGGATCCGCTGGCGGCGCACCGCGCGTCGGGGTACGAGGCGAAGGCCGCGGCGGCGCGCTTGCCGCGGAAGACCGCCGGCGGGGGCTCGTACGCGTGACCGTGTCGCGGCGGCATCTGGCGATCGATCTCGGCGCCT
>JBEIUL010000480.1:0-2153 GCA_040374395.1 Phycisphaeraceae bacterium | reverse complement strand
TCCCCCTCGGGGACGAGCGCGACGCCGTCGGCGAGCGACTCGGAGCGGATGGGAAGGGGAGGGATCATGGATGGCTTTCGGTGCTGGAGGAAGGGGAATCGGCAGTGGGTTGCGGGCCGCGCTCGAGCAGGAGGTACATGCCGACGTCGCCGCGGGGCCGCCACTCGTGGCGGTCGAAGGTCTCGCGGATGATCGGCCATCCGAGCCCGCCGGGGCGGACCTCGTCGAGGTCACGATTGCGGATCGATGCGGGATCGACGGTCGGGCACTCGTCCTCGATCTCGAGCCGGATGCCGCCGCCGGGCGGGATCGACGCCCGCAGGTGGATCTCGCCGTCACGGCGTCCGCAGTACCCGTGGCGGATCACGTTCGCGAGGGCCTCGTCGACGGCGAGCACGATGCGGAATCGCCACTCGTCGCCGAAGCCGGCGCTCGTCGCGAGGCTCTCGACGCAGCCGCGGACGGCCGCGAGGTTCGTGGGACAACTTCGGAAGCGGAGTTCGATCCCGGTGTGCGAGGCGGCGTCGAGGGCGGTCATGGCGTCACCTTCTTCCCGGTCGTGGCGGTGGCGTCACCGTCGCGGGCCCAATCGGCCCATCGCTCGATCGCTATCTGCCGCTCGGCCGCCGGATCGTCGAAGCGGTATCCGCGTGTCGAACCCGTCATCTCCTCGAGGGCGAGGATCGCGTTCATCCGCAGCAGCGGATCGTCGGACGAAAGGCACTCGACGAGCCCGCGGCGGGTCGCCTCGGGGACTTCGGGGCGACGGTTCCCCGTCCGCTCCGCCCGCCACTCCCGGACGCTCCGGTCGACCGCGTACAGCCGCGCGGCGGGATTCGGGCTGTCGAAACCGCCGTCGCGCGGCCCGGGGCCGCACCCCGTTGCGAGCCACGCGGTCACGATCCACGCCGCCAGGGGCGACGGTCGGGGCACGCGGATGCGGAAAGCCGGGAGGCGAGGCACGTCCGGAAGCATACCGAAGCCCGCGGGGCCGTCCGGGCCGCTGCGGGCTC
Source organism: Phycisphaeraceae bacterium (assembly GCA_040374395.1). Classification (GTDB taxonomy): domain Bacteria; phylum Planctomycetota; class Phycisphaerae; order Phycisphaerales; family SM1A02; genus JBEIUL01. The sequence goes on along the minus strand of JBEIUL010000480.1, from coordinate 1,140 downwards.
TGCTACCTTGACCCGCTTTCCCCGGAGTTCCCGGGGCTTCCCTCCCCACAGAACCCGAGAGCACGATCGATGAGCGGAACCACGGCCGCCCACCCCGAGACGGTCCTGATCCTCGACTTCGGCAGCCAGTACGCCCAGCTCATCGCCCGGCGGGTCCGCGAGGCGGGGGTGTTCAGCCTGCTGGTCGCCCCGACCATCTCGCTCGAGGAGGTCCGCCGGCACCGGCCGAAGGCGATCATCCTCTCGGGCGGCCCCGCGAGCGTCACCGAGCACGGGGCCCCGCGGTGCGACCCGAAGCTGCTTGAGCTCGGCCTCCCGACCCTCGGCATCTGTTACGGCATGCAGCTCGGCTGCGAGATGCTCGGCAGCCGCGTGACGCAGGCCCCGGCCCGCGAGTACGGGCGGACCAAGGTCTCGATCGGCGACGGCCGGGACCTCTTCAAGGGGATCCCCGAGTCGACCAGCGTCTGGATGAGCCACGGCGACCAGGTCACCTCGCTCTCGGGCGACTTCACCCCGATCGCCTCGACCGGCACCTGTCCGATCGCCGCGGTCCGCCACAAGGGCGGGAAGTTCTACGGCGTGCAGTTCCATCCCGAGGTGACGCACACCCCGCACGGGGCGGAGATGCTCCGGAACTTCCTCCACGAGATCGCCGGCTGCTCGGGCTCGTGGCGGATGAGCGACTTCCTCGAGAGCGAGTGCGAGCGGGTGCGACAGCAGGTCGGCAAGGGCCGCGTGATCTGCGGGCTCTCGGGCGGCGTCGACAGCGCGGTCGCGGCGGCCCTGCTGCAGAAGGCGATCGGGAAGCAGCTCACCTGCATCTTCGTCGACAACGGCCTGCTGCGGAAGAAGGAACGCGACCTCGTCGAGACGACCTTCCGCGGCCACTTCGACATCGACCTGCGGGTCGTCGACGCCGAGCGCGAGTTCCTCGGCGACCTCGCCGGCGTGGAAGAGCCGCAGGTCAAGCGGAAGCGCATCGGCCACCGCTTCATCGAGGTCTTCAAGCAGGCGGCCGCCGAGGTCGCCCGAGACGGCCGCGGTCCGATCGAGTTCCTCGCGCAGGGCACGCTCTATCCCGACCGCATCGAGAGCGGCCAGAGCCACGCGGGCACCGCGGCGAACATCAAGCTGCAC
>JBEIUL010000458.1:0-2317 GCA_040374395.1 Phycisphaeraceae bacterium | reverse complement strand
CCGGCGCGAACCCGATCGCCGCGAGGACCGCGAGCCGCCCCCGTCCCGCCCCGCCGCGGGCCTACACGAGCCCGAGCCGCCGCCGCGCGACATCGAGCTCGAAGAAGCGGAACTCGGCCCGACCGAGGTTGCCCGCCTCGAAGACCGCCCGCAGCGACGCGACGATGCCCTCGAGTCGCTCGACGTGGTCGAGCAGGAGGTCGGCCGACGCCCGCGCCGCGTCGCGCCCGGCCCACAGCGTGCGGACCTCGTTGACGACTTCCCACTCGAGGCCCGCGACCCGCGTCAGTTCGGCCCTTGCCCCCGCTTCCGCCTTCGCCTTCTCGCTGCCGAGCCGGCCCGAGATGGGAATCGAGAAGTCGATCATGCCCGCGACCACCCACGGCTCGTCGGAAAGCTCGACGAAGCGGATGAGGTCGACGCCGACGGTCGGGTCATCCCAGAGGCCGCTCGCGTCGGCGGCCGCCCGGGCCACGCCTGCCTCGAGCCGCGCCAGTCTCAGCGCGGGGTTGAAGAGGAGCGCCGCCCGCTCGGCATCGCTGCGGGTGAGGGCAAGCGCTGCCCCCGTCGCCGGATCGGTCACGGCGCGGGCAGGACGCTCGGCGAAGGCCGTACGCACCGAGGCGAGATCGAGCGGCCTCGCCTCGTAGGTGCGGCAGCCGCCCAGCAGCAGCAGTAGGCCGGCGAGACCGGCGGCGGGGATCGATCGGGGAAGTCTGGATGTCTCGTTCATGGCGTTCTCGATTCCGTGTGCGTGAAAGCGCGGGCGCGACGACATCAACGTCAGCGCCGGTGGCGCTGACGGCGAAAGCGTCCGACGCTCACACCCGAAGTACGATGGAACCGAGCGCCCGCCGCGACGAGGGCGGCGGGCGTGAGGCGCGTTCGGGACGGTCCAGGCCGTTCGGGCCCGACGAACCCCCGCACCGGTCGACGGTGACGATCACCTGACCGCACGCCGTCAGCGGCGGCAGGCACCAGCGACGCGAGCCATCCCGCACCTCGTCGACGTTCGCGACGTGGAGGTGGGTGTGGCCGTCGGCGCAATCGAAGCAGACCGCTGCCGATCCGCCGCGATCGGGGCAGCAGGAATCCGGGTCGTTCGCCCCGTGATCATGATCGTGGTCGTGGTCGTGGCCATGGTGGCGATGCCCGAGGCCACCGATCCCGAGCACCCACGTGCCGTCGGCACCGCGGCACGCGTGCGGATCGCGGGCGTCGCGAATCTCCTCGCGACGATCAGGGCGACGATCAGGGCGACGATCGGAGCCCGCCTCGTGCACCGCGGCCGCCGGGACCGCGAGCGCGAGGATCGCCTGGGCGACGATCACGAGGCAGGCGGCGATGCGGCGAAGCGGGGTCATGGCGACGGGTCGGAGGGCCGGCACGATAGGCGAGCCCGGCCCGGACCGGCCAGTCCTATCGGTCCCGCGGACCGGGGCCCTCCATTTCGAGTGCCACGATCACCCCCGGGCGGGCCGGACCGTCCGCTCCCCGTGGCCCCTGCCGCCCGACCCTTCGCGATCGCGGACCGGCCGAAATCCCGGTCAGACATTGAAAAGGAAGTGCACCACGTCGCCGTCCTGCATGACGTAGCCCTTCCCTTCCGACCGCAGCTTCCCCGCCTCGCGGATCGTCTTCTCCGAGCCGTGCCTCTCGAGGTCGGCCACCGAGAAGCACTCGGCCCGGATGAAGCCCTTCTCGAAATCGGTGTGGATCACGCCCGCCGCCTTCGGGGCGGTGTCGCCCTTGTGGATGGTCCAGGCGCGGATCTCCTTGGGGCCGGCGGTGAAGTAGCTCTGGAGGCCGAGCAGGTCGTAGGCGGCCCGGGCCACCGCGGCGAGGGCCGGCTCGCGCATCCCGAGGCTGTCGAGCATCTCCTTGCGGTCGTCGGCCGAGAGCTCGCTCAATTCGCTCTCGATCTTCGCGCAGACCGGCACGACGATGCCGCCCTGGTCCTTCGCGTACTCGCGGACCTTCACGGCCAGCGGGCCCTTGCCCTCGACGTCGCCCTCGTCGACGTTCATCACGAAGAGGACGGGCTTCACGGTGATCATCCCGATCGAGTCGAGGATCTCCCGCTCTTCCGGCGTCCACGCGTGGGAACGCAGCGGCTTGCCCTCCTGCAGCAGCGGTCTCGCCCGCGAAAGCGTCTCGACCTTGGCGAGCGCCTCCTTGTCGCCGCTTTTCGCGATACGGCCGGACTTCTCGAGGATGCCCTCGAGCACCTGCAGGTCGGCGAGCATGAGCTCGGTCTCGATGGTGCCGATGTCGCGTATGGGGTCGACCCCGCCGTCGACGTGCACCACGTCGGGGT
>JBEIUL010000225.1:0-4750 GCA_040374395.1 Phycisphaeraceae bacterium | reverse complement strand
GTGGTGCGGATCGATCCCCTTGGATCGAGCCGACACCTCTTCACCCGTCCGGGTCCCCAAGGACCTCGGACGGCTCAGGCTTGCTCTCGTCTCGGTTCAATACACGTTTCCACTCCGCGTGCGGAAACCGCACGCGTCGCGAAACGCAACGCTTTTTGAACTTCTCGTGACTTGTCAAGGAACCGGCCTGGCGAACCAGACCCTCGACGCGGATCTAACCGCGACGAGCCGAACATCGTACCGAGTCCCGTTGTCCTGTCAATGGATCAAGTCGGCTTGCCGACGGATTTTTCGTTCCCGCTTTCCTCAAGGCAGTTCAACAGGCCTTCCGTGGCAGAACGGGGACGATCGACACCAATGTGAGCTCATAAAGTGCCTTTTTATGGCCCTAGATCCCAGCGAGTCCTGCAAGCCGCCAAATCGCTTTGTGCGAACGCGTACTTGACATGTTCTCCACAATCGTGATCCGGGGATCTCTGCTGGCCTTCCAGCCGGATTCCAAGGCGTAGCCGGGTTGATGCGACGACACCCCGGGTCGGCCCGGGGTGTCGGGTGACTCAAGAAATCCGAGGATCTCAGCGTCCAGCCGGGGCCCCTGGCCCTCCCCCACCCGCCGGTCCGCCAGTAGGTGTCATCGGGGGCGCCCCGGAACCGGCCGGCTCTCCGGTCGGAGGCGTCGGGGTGCTCGCGGCGAGCTTCGCCTCCTCGACCTGATCGTTGAACTTGACCCGCAACGGATTCACGAGATCGCGCACCGCCATTCGCACCATCGAGACACCCTGACCGTCGGAGACCAGCACCCGAGCACTGCGGCCCTTCGAGTCGGTCCTGGCCTCGACGGGAAGCCCCTCGAGGACGTCGACGACGAACCACTCGGTGCCGAAGTCGACCTCTCGCTTGTCCTTTCCGGTCTCTCGCTCGTCACCGATGCGATCGCCGGGTTGGACCGTGAACGTCTCGCGCCGACGTTCGCCGTCGAGATATCGGAAGACCTCGAACTTCGCGGTTCCCAATCCGAGCCGTCCTTCGCCGGGAGTCGCATCCACGAGGAAGAATGTGACTTCCGGCTCGATCGCGACCGGCTCGCTCCACTCGCTGACCGCCGTCGCGAGGGTGAACGCCTTCGCCAGCTCCGCCTGCTCCGCCGAGAGCTGGCGAGTTCGCGCGAAGAACGGGTTGTAGATCGCGAGCCGGGCGCGGTAGCGGTAGCTCGCCCCCGGCTTCACGGCGAGGTCGTGGGCCCAGACCAAGACGGCGTCGGCCTTGGACAGGTCATCCGCGTCGGGAGCCTGAACGGCTGCTCCATCCGGCGCGAGGCGTTCGAACTCATCGGTCAGCCTCTTGACCTCTGCGGTCAGCCGATCGACTTGGGCCGTGAGCAGACGACGCTTCGCACGGGTGGCCTCGTCGTCCGCCCCCGAGCCGCCGACGCCCCGCTTCCCACCGGCCGTTCCCGATCCGAAACCCATGCCACTGCCGGGAGTCTTGTTGCCGCCGCCGCCGCCTCCGCTCCCGTCCGCGTCGGAATCCCGGCCGTCCTTCCGCTTGTCCTTCTCGTCGGGACCCCGAAGCGGTCCACCAAGGGCGGTGAGATCGGCCTCGACACGCTTGAGGTTCGCGGACTTGGTGGCGAGATTCTTTCGGACGCGACGGACCTCGTCGCTCTCGGCGGGAGCCGACGCCGAGGTGGCGTCGCCGAGGATTGCGCTGGCCGAGAACGCGTCCCGGACCGTCTCGTAGAAGTCCGGCTGCAGGATCTGCATCGCCCGCTCACGCGATCCGAGAAGGCGGAAGACCTCGTCCCGCAGCACGGCATCGACCTTGTCGGATGCGAGCTCCTTCCGGAGGGAGAAACGCCCCGGGAGCGGCGAGACCACCTCCGCCTCGCCCCAGCCCTGCTCGCCCATGCGCTGGCGTTCAAAGACGAGATCAACGAGGTAGAGATTTCCGTTGTACCAGAGGTCGGGAATCGCGGTCGCGCCGTCGCGGGAGCCACGGAGTTCCGCCCGCAATCCCTTGAGGTCAACCCTCGCCACCGGGATCGACCACGTGACGTCGACCTCGCCGGAAGCGGACAGGAACTCCTTGAGCCCCGGCGTCGCGACGACCTCGCTCTCGGCGATCGTGGCGCTCTCCTGCCGCACGTCCAGCATGGCGAGCGGGGCGAACCGCGGGACGTGGTACGTCGCGTCGCCGCTCGAGACGTCGCCGGGAAGCAGAGAGTTGGCGAGGGCGTGGTCGATCTGGGGGAGTCGCGTTCGCGGCGAAACGCCCCGATCGAGGCCGGACACGAAATCATCGGCGACCTTCGGGATCCCGCCCTCGACGAGCGGTGCATCCGTCCCTCCGCCTCCGAGACGGCCGTTGATCGCATCGGCCTTCGCGCGGAGCCGCCCCTCGATCTCCGAGGGGTTGACCTCCTCGCCGCCCATGGACACCCGATTGGGTGCGGTGAGGAACTGCATCGCGAGGACGGCCATCAGGACGATGGCCAGGATCACGACGACGAGCTTCTCGACGTGCTGCTCGATGAGTGAGATGCCCTTCATGGGGATGCTCCGGACGGGTGGCCGCGGGGACAGGATCGGGACGGGAGTGAGGACAGAATCGGAATCGGGACTGGGCGTGATCAGGACGGGAGCTGCTCCGAGCCGTCCCCGGCGGGAACCGCTCCGCCGCCCACCCCAAGCGCCTCGCGGACCTTGGCCGGCATGAGCGGCGCGGTCCAATTGCGAAGCCAGATCGTCTCGAGCTCGAGGCGAACCGAGGAAACCGGATCCTTGCCGTAGATGAAGCCTTGCTTCGCGGCGGCGAACGGGTCGGCCCGCTCGATCGCGGCGTCGACGACGGTGATGAAGTTGACCTTCGCCAGCGCGTCGAAGATGAGAGGCAGCTCGGCGGTCGCCGCGATGAGGCGAACCTCGACGCGGCGGACGTCGAACACCGCGTTGTCCTGCCGGCCGGTGATCGAGCGGTCGTACGACGGCTGGATCGCGGCGCCGAGATCGATCACGGGATCCGCCAGTGGCGGCTCCTCTCCCGGAGACGACGCGGCCGCGGTCGGCGGAACGCTGCCATCGCCTCCGCCGAAACCCTCGCCGCCCCCGAATCCCGACGACATGCCGGCGGAACCTCCGCCCGCCGCGGCCCCTCCCCCACCGATCGGCAGGGTGTCGAGGGTGCGGATCGAGATGATCCGCTTCACCGGCGAGTTGAGGACCGATCCCGGGGCGCCCCGATTCGCCGCCTCGCTGGCCTCGATCGCCGCGGCCAGGATGTCCCGGGCGATCCAGAACCGCCACTGCCAGTCGAACATCTGGTCGACGGTCGGCGGCGTCTTGCCCTCGGGCGAAGGCGGGATCTCGAACGCGTCCAGATCGGCATAGACCGAGAGTTTCGAAGCCTCCTCGCCGTAGAACCCGAGGCGGTTCTTGGCCAGCTCGGCCTTGAGGTCGGCAATCTCCTCCTCGCCGAGCGCCTGGCGGTCGGCCTTGCGGAGCGTCGACTGGATGTACTGGTTCTCGCGACGGATCAGGTGCTCGACGAGATCCTTGGTCTCGGGCGGGGAACCCGCGTTCGACTGCTTCAGGAGCTCGCGGTACGCCTCGACCAGGCGGGCGTGGAAGTCGAGGGCGAGCGTCTGCCGCCGCCGCTCGGCCTTCGGCTGCGGGAAGACGTTGTCCATTACCGGGGCGTGGTCGCGACGGTTCCGGGCGAGCGCGGACTGGACGATCCGGTCCGCATCGCCGCGGAGGGCCGATGTCGCCGCCGAGTACTCGTCGAGAATCCGCTGGTTGATCACGGTGGTCACCGCGATGGGATCCCGGCCGGGCACGACGAGGTTGACGCTGCCCTTCTCGAGGGAAGACAGCTCGTTCATCCTCGCGGCCTGCGACTCGGCCTCCGACCGTACGGAACCGTTGACCTGGCCGGCGAACCACCAGCCGAGACCGAGGGCGAGGAGGACCACCCCGGAGAAGACGGGGACGAGCGGATGCTGCTTGATCCAGGCGAGGACCGCCTTGGGGTCGGGACTCTTCACTGCGCACCTCCCGTGGCGTCGCCGCCGCCCGCGACCGCGGGCAGTTCAACCTCGAACGTGACCAGGGCCACGAACACCTTTTCACCCTTCTTGAAGAGGGCGGGCAGGTCGCCGATCCGCGCCATCTCCTCGAGCGGGAACTTGGCCGTCTCGTCGTTCTCGGCGTCGCCGGACCGGGAACCGGAGCGGTTCACCTTGCCCTCGGGGTCACTCCCCGCGCGGCCGCCGGTCGAGTCGCCGCCCGAATCACTTCCGCCGAACGTGGTCCCGTCGGAGCCGCCGAACCCGAGGCCCGAGCCGGGCGTGCGGGTTCCGCTGCCGGTGATGGTTCGCTTGCCTTGGACGCCACCCGAACCCATCGGGCCGCTGGTGCCGCCCTGCTCGCCGTCGCCCTTGACGTCAAAGGGATTGTCGCCGCCGGAGGACGCGGACGATGCGTCCCCCCCGCCGCCGGAGCCGGGATCGGTGCCGGAAGGTCGCCCCTCCTCGTTGATCTCGACCTCGCGGAACTTGTCGAGGTGGAGGCTGATCGACTCGGGCACGATTCGATACGGCGCGTCGGGCCGCACCGAGTTCTCCTTGAGCCACTTGGCGACGGTGTCCTCGAGGAACGCCTGCCGGCCCGAGTTGCTGAAGGTCACGTTCATCGCCACCGCGATGCGGCGCGAGCCGTTCGCGAACTTGTAGTTGCCCTTGAGGGCATCGAGC
>JBEIUL010000571.1:0-1629 GCA_040374395.1 Phycisphaeraceae bacterium | reverse complement strand
GTAGCAGATCGCCGGCGCGACGAGCAGGGGCCCGCACGCCTCGAGCACCAGCCGGTCTCCGCCCGTGAACGACTCGGTCTCGCGACCGTATCCGAACGGATGGAGCTTCGCGTACGTCGGGCCGAGCGAACCGTCGGGCCTCGCGATGGCGGCGCAGTTGCGTCCGAACCCGTCGGGAGCGAGTTCCGGAAACCCGACCTGCAGGAAGATCGAGAGGTCCCGGGCCAGCCCCGCCGCCCACCGCGGGGCGTCCGACGGGAGGATCGCGCGGAGGTCGGTCGAGAAGCCGACGTCGAAGAGTTCCGGCAGCAGGACGAACGAGCCGGCCGGATACCGCCGGTCGCGGAGCAGTCGCTCGACCCGGGAACGGTTCGCACCCGGATCGTGCCAGGCGATGTCGAGTTGGACGGCCGCGACGATCACGGGCCGGACGATATCGTCCCGGGCGTGTCCCGGGATCCCGACGAGACGCGGTGGACGGCCCGGCGAACCCTCGTCGCCTTCGCCGCGATCGCGGTTCCGGTGAACCTGGTGCTCGGGGCCGTCCTCGTCCGCCTGTCGATCGTCGATGACCTATCCCCGGGGCAACTTCGCGAGGCGGCCCGGGACGTCCTCCGGTTCCTGCTCGAGTTCCCGTCGCTCTGCCTCGACGGCTCGGGCGAGGCGATCGTGGTCCTCATCGTCGCGGCGGCGTTCCTCGCGAGCCAGGTGCTCTTCCTCGTCCCGTGGGTCGATCCGCGACCCTCGTGGGGTTCCTCCTCGGGCTGGCCGCTGGGCGTGTCGGCGGCTTCGGCCGGGCTGGTCGGCGCGGTGCTCTCGGTCGCTCTGGCCTACGGGCTCGGCGAGGCGCTCGCGCAGGTGCTGATCACCGGACTCCCGCGCGCTGTCTGGGGCAACCAGGCCGTCGACCTTCTCGATCGCGGGCCATTCTCGCGGATCGGTCCGGTCTCGCCCGAGTGGCTGCTGATCGCTCCGCTCTTCGGCCTCGTGCCCCTATGGATCCTGAGCGGCGTCCTGCTTGCCCGCGTGACGACCGATGCCGACCCGCGGCGGCCGGACGTCCAGCTTCGACGACTGCTCGCCGGTTCGGTCGCGTCGATCGTGCTCATGATCCCGTTCGACGCGCTCGCGAGGAAGCGGGGGGCGTGCATCTGCACGACCGGCACGTGGATCTCGCTCTGCATCGGCTTCCTCGCGTTGCTGTGGCTCGCGGGGCCGGCGGTGGTCCTGCTGCTCAACCGCCGGCGACGCCTCGCCTGGCGACGCGAGGCGTGCCTGGCCTGCGGCTATTCGCGGCACGGACCGTCCGCGACGAGGTGCTCGGAGTGCGGAACGCCCTTTCCGTTGGGCGAGTGACGCGCCCGGTGTCCGAGCCGAGCTCCGAGTGGAAAGGAGGGCGACCGACGGGGCTCGAGGCTTGGAAAGCCGGAGAGGGTTCGACCCCCGTCGGTGTCCGAGCCGAGCTCCGAGTGGAAAGAAGGGCGACCGACGGGGCTCGAGGCTTGGAAAGCCGGAGAGGGTTCGACCCCCGTCGGTATCCGAGCCGAGCTCCGAGTGGAAAGAAGGGCGACCGACGGGGCTCGAACCCGCGACAACCGGGACCACACCCCGGTGCTCTGCCAACTGAGC
>JBEIUL010000006.1:0-21826 GCA_040374395.1 Phycisphaeraceae bacterium | reverse complement strand
GGTTGCTCTCGACGGCCTTCCGGAAGACCGTCTCGGCGCACCCGGGGCACTTCATCCAGAGCCCCTCCGGAACGCCCTTCTTCTCGGCGAACTCGGAAGCCTGCTCGGAGGACTGGTCGGGAACCGGATCGGTGGTGAGCGGGATGGTCTGGTCGGCCACGGGTCGCTCCTCGGGGTCGGTCAGGATAGCGGGGCGTCGCCCCGGATCCCACGGATGGCCGAACGGCGATCGACCGCGTTGAAGATGGCGCTCGCCGCGACGAGCACGTCGCAGCCCGCCTCGCGGCAGGCGCCGGCGTTGCCGGGGGCGACCCCGCCGTCGATCTCGAGCCGCTGCGTCGGCGCGAGCCGGGCCGCGAGGGCGCGGCACTTGGCGAGGACCTCGGGACGGAACGACTGCCCGGCGTACCCCGGTTGCACGCTCATGACGAGCACGAGGTCGACCGCGTCGAGGTACGGCAGGACCCTCGCGACGTCGGTGCCGGGGTTGAGCGCGAGGCCCGCGAGCGCCCCCCGCTCGCGGATCCGCCCCGCCACCGCGACGGGATCGTCGACCGCCTCGACGTGGAACGAGCAGAGGTCCGCGCCGGCATCGATGAACGGGAGCACGAACGCGAGCGGATCCGACACCATCAGGTGCACGTCAAGGAAGAGCGAGGGGAACCGCTTGCGGACCGAGGCGCAGACCGCCGGCCCCATCGACAGGTTCGGCACGAAGTGGCCGTCCATGACGTCGACGTGCACGAGATCCCCGCCCGCCTCGATCGCCGACTCGATCTCGTCGCCGAGCCTCGCGAAATCGGCGCTCAGGATGCTCGGCGCGACGAGCGGTCGCGCGATCGGGTTCCGCAGGAGGGAGCCGCGCGACGACATGGACGGGACCGGTACCGTCGCGGTGCCGGTCACCGGGCGGCGCCCGGCGCGCCGGTCGACGCGCCCGCCGGCGACTTCTGTCCGGCCCGGTACGCATCCAGCTGCCGCTTGAAGTCGGCCTTCTCGTTCTTGGATGCCCCCATCCACGCCTCCATCTGGGTCTCGATGGCGGCATCGACCTCGCCGGAGTGGAACTGGACGGCGGCGAGCTTCGCGAGGATCGCCGGGTTGCCGCGACCGGCGACCTTCACCATCTCGGCGGCGGCGGCCTTCGCGAGCTCGAGGTCCCGCGGCGAGATGTCCGGATCGGTCACGATGGCCTGGGCGAGGTCACCGAGGAACGCCGGATCCTCGGCGTAGGTGGTGATGAGCCCGCGACCGTACTTGGCGGCGCCGTCGAGGTCCTTCTCCTGCGTCAGCTGGACCCGGTACCGCTCGAGCGCGGTCGGCGCCATGACCTTCGGGTCGAGGGCGATCGCCTCGTCGAAGAAGCGATAGGCCTCGCGCCAGTTCTTGACCTTCGCGGCCCGGCGGGCGGCGTCGATGATCGGCTTCGCCTTCGCCTCCACCTGCGGGTCGAAACGGCCGCTCAGCGACGCGCGGACCGCCTTGTCGAACTGCGGATCGAGCGGATGCCCGATGTACACGACCTTGCCCGTCTTGCCGACGATGAAGGCGCACGGGATGCCCTTCTGGCCGGCCGCCTCCATCCACGCCTGGTTCATCGACTTGTCCGGGTCGATCCCGACGTGATAGGACATGCCCGAGCCCTTCGCCTGCACCCACGGCTTCACGATCTCGGGCTTCTCGTCGGAGATGCCGAGGATGGTGAGGCCCTTGCCCGCGAACTGCTCATGCAGCTCGTTCAGGTGCGGGATCGACTGCCGGCACGGTCCGCACCAGGTCGCCCAGAACTCGACGACGTAGACGCGGTCGGCGTCGAGCGAGGCCGGGCCCTCGCCGGCGACCCACTCGTCGACCGAGATGGGCGGCGCGGTGTCTCCGACGCGGAGCTTGGACTGCTGGGCGAGGGCGACCGGCACGATCGCGAGCGAGAGGGCGGAAACGAGGAGGGTTCGGATGCTCATGGCGACTCCAGAGAGATTCTTTCAGGGGCCCGGAAGGAGGCGGGCTCGTACTGTATCGCCCCGAACCGGCCGGATCGATCCGGGTTGCCCGCGAACGCCTCCCGCGAGCCCCGGATCTCGGCAACGATCACGCCGGGGCGTCGAGGGCGTCGAGGCAGGTCAGGTGCTTTCCCTCGAGGACCTCGAGGCTCGCCCCGCCCCCGGTCGAGACGTGGCTGAAGCCGGCGGCGGCCCCGAACTCCTCGACCGCGGCGGCGGTGTCGCCGCCCCCGGCGATGGTGACGGTTCCCTTGGCGGTCGCGGCGACCGCGGCGGCGGCGAGGGCCCGCGTCCCGTGATCGAACGGCGCGGTCTCGAACGCCCCCATCGGGCCGTTCCAGACGAAGGTCCCCGAGCCGGCGACCGCCGCGGCGAACATGGCCTCGGTCCTGGGCCCGACGTCGAGCCCCATCCAGCCGGCGGGGATCGGTCCCTCGACCGTCCGCACCGCGACGCCGGGCGCGAGCCGCTCGCCGCAGACGTGGTCGACCGGAAGCAGCAGGCGGCATCGCGAGCCGGGGGCCGACGCCTTCGCGAGGATCGACCGTGCCGTGTCGATCATGTCGGGCTCGACGAGGCTCGCGCCGATCTCGACGCCCTGGGCCTTGAGCAGCGTGTACGCCATCGCCCCGCCGACCAGGACGGTGTCGCAGGTCGCGAGCAGCCGCTCGATCGCGAGGAGCTTGTCCGAGACCTTCGCCCCGCCGAGGGCGGCCACGAACGGCCGTGCCGGATTCTCGAGCCTCGCCATCAGGTACTCGAGCTCGGCATCGAGGAGGAACCCCGACACCCGCGGCTTGCCCGCCATCGCGAGCGGAACCGCATGCATCGAGGCGTCGGTGCGGTGGCTCGTGCCGAACGCGTCGTTCACGTAGACGTCGCCGTAGGAGGCGAGCCTCGCCGCGAAGGCCGGGTCGCCCTTCTTCTCGCCCTTGTGGAACCGGAGGTTCTCGAGCAGGAGCACCCCGCCCGGCGGGAGCGCCGCGACGGCGGCGGCGCTCGCGTCGTCGGTGCAGTCCTTGCCGGGGACGATCACGCCGTGCGGGGCGAGCGGGCCGAGGAGCTCGGCCAGCCGCCGGGCGCAGGGCTCGATGCTTTCCGACGCCTCGTACCCCTTGCCCTCGGGACGGCCGAGGTGGCTCATGAGGACCAGGCTCCCGCCCCGCTCGAGCACCGACCGCAGCGTCGGCAGCGAAGCCTTGATCCGGCGGTCGTCGGTGATCCGGCCGTCCTCGATCGGGACGTTGTAGTCGACGCGGACGAGGACCTTCTTGCCGGCGACGGGAACCGAGTCGATGCGGCGCTTGAGCGGGCGGTTGGAAGCCATGTGCGTACTCTCCGTGGGGGACGCGATACTACCCGCGTGACCCTCGGCCTCAACGTCCCGCGCGATGCCCTCCTCGTGGTGATCGGACCCACCGCCGGAGGGAAGACCCGCCTCGCGATCGAGCTCGCGACGCGACTCGGCGGCGAATGCGTCGGGGCCGACTCGATGCAGGTCTACCGCGGCATGGATGTCGGCACCGCCAAGCCGACGACCGCGGAACGGGCCGCGGTGCCGCACCACGTGCTCGACGTGGCCGACCCGCGCGAGGACGGCTTCACCGTCGAGGAATGGCGACGGCTCGCCGAGGAGGCGATCGCGGGGATCCGATCCCGCGGGCGGATCCCGATCGTGGTCGGCGGCACGAGCCTCTACGTGCGGGCCCTGCTCGAGGGACTCTTCGACGGGCCCGAGCCCGACGCGTCGCTTCGCGCCGAACTCGACGCGACGCCGCTCGATTCGCTGCGGAGGGAACTCGACCGCGTCGATCCCGCCGCCGCGGCGCGGATCCATCCGAACGACCGCCGCCGCACCCAGCGGGCGATCGAGGTCTTCCGGCAGACGGGTCGGCCGATTTCGTCGCTGCAGGCGGAGTGGGACGCCCGGCTCTCGACACGGGCCCATCCCGAGGCCCGAATCGTCGGGCTCGACTGGCCGGTCGAGGCGATCAACCGGCGGATCAACGCCCGCGTGAGGGCGATGTTCGCGGGCGGCCTGATCGACGAGGCGAGGTCGCTGCGGGCCGCCGGTCCCCTCGGCCGTCAGGCCCGGGAAGCGGTCGGGTACGGGGAGGCTTTTGCCGTCCTGGACGGAGCGACCTCGGTCGACGACGCGATCGAGCAGACCAAGATCCGGACCCGCCGGTACGCGAAGCAGCAACGGACGTGGCTGCGACGTTTCCGGACCATCCCGGGCGGGGTCTGGATCGATGCGGGAGGAGAATCGGAAGAAAATTTCCAGGACCTCGCTCTCGCCGGATTGCTGACTCGGTTCTGATCGCAATCCGATTCTATGTATCGACTTACGCCTTCCTTTCAGATCCCTCGGAGGGGTGCCGGCAACCGCGTCTGGCCCCTCAGGCCAAGCACTCTCCTGTCTTGACGCGGGGTCCGGCCGATGGTTTGAATCCCGCCCCTCGCCCGGTCCGTGACCGGCCCGAACCTCCAATCTCCTCTGAATTCTCGCCCCCTCCCCCCCGTTCCGCCGAGTCTCGACCCTCTCTCCATGGCCAAGAAGTCGACCACCACGACCCGCCGATCGAAGCCTGCCGCCGACGCCTCGGGCGACGCCGCCCGACCCGCCCGCAGCAAGCCCGCCCCCGGCGGCGGCAAGCAGCTGGTCATCGTCGAGAGTCCCACCAAGGCGAAGACGATCGGGAAGTACCTCGGGCCGGATTTCGTGGTCCTCGCCTCGGTGGGTCACATCCGCGACCTGCCCACCCGCGGGGCCAAGGGCAAGAAGGAACCGGTGCCGGGCGTCGACCTCGAGAATGACTTCGAGCCGCGGTACGAGGTGCTGGAGGGGAAGCGGAAGACCGTCGACGAGCTGAAGAAGGCCAGCCGCGGGGCGTCGGCCGTCTGGTTCGCGACCGACCTTGACCGCGAGGGCGAGGCGATCGCATGGCACCTCGCCGAGCTGCTCGGCGTGCCGCCCGCGGAGGCCCGACGCGTCGTCTTCAACGCGATCACGAAGACCGAGATCCAGCGGGCGTTCGAGCATCCGCACCCGATCAACCTCGACAAGGTGAACGCCCAGCAGGCCCGCCGCATCCTCGACCGGATCGTGGGCTACCAGGTATCGCCGCTCCTGTGGCGGAAGGTCGCCGCGGGCCTGTCGGCCGGACGCGTGCAGAGCGTCGCGGTGCGGCTGGTGGTCGACCGCGAGCGCGAGATCATGGCGTTCGTGCCCGACGAGCGTTGGGAGGTCGAGGCCGAGCTCGCCCTGCCCGACGCGGCGGCCCGCCTCGTCGGGCCGTGGCGAGAGTTCCTCGCGGGCGGCGGCGACGGGAAGCCCGGCCGCACGGGCCCGACGCAGAAGCAGCGCGAGGCGTGGCTCTCCGAGCACGGCGGCTTCAAGGCCCGGCTCGTCGAGCTCGGCGGGAAGCCGTTCGAGCTCGGTTGCCCCTCGACCGATCCGAAGGACCTGTCGAAGGAAGCGATCTCGGTCGCCGACGCGGTCGGCCTCGTGGGGTCGGGCGTCTCGACCCGCACCGATCCCGAGGGCAAGGGCCCGGCCCGGAACGTCCGGACGCTCGCGGGCCGGATCGACCCCGCCGCCCGCTATCGGGTGCGGTCGATCGAGACCAAGCGGTCGTCGCGGCGACCGCCGCCGCCCGTCATCACGAGCTCGCTCCAGCGGGCCGCGGCCACGTACCTCGGGTTCGGCGCCGACCGCACCATGCGCTGCGCCCAGTCGCTGTACGAGGGCGTGAAGGTCCCCGGCGAGGGCCAGGTCGGCCTCATCACCTACATGCGGACCGACTCGACGCACCTCTCCGGCGAGGCGCTCTCGATGGTCCGCGAGCACATCGCGAAGTCCTACGGCGCGAGGTACCTCCCCGAGAAGCCGAACTTCTTCGGGAGCCCCAACAAGAACGCCCAGGAGGCCCACGAGGCGATCCGCCCGACCGCCGCGAGCCGCCATCCCGACGAGGTGCGCGACTCGCTCACCGACGACCAGCACAAGCTCTACTCGCTCATCTGGCGGCGCTTCGTGCAGTGCCAGATGACCGCGTGCGAGGTCGACCAGACCTCGGTCGAGTTCCTCCGCAGCGACCGCCCGACCGGGGCCGTGCTGCGGGCGAGCGGCTCGGTCACCGTCTTCGACGGCTGGAAGCGGCTTTCCGCCGGTCGCGGCGACGATGACGAGGCGACGCTGCCGAAGTTCACCGAGGGCGACCTCTCGGCGCCGTTCGGGATCGACGTCGCCCAGTCGTTCACCAGCCCGCCGCCCCGCTTCAACGAGGCGTCGCTCATCAAGAAGCTCGAGGACGAGGGCATCGGCCGGCCGTCGACGTACGCGGCGATCCTCCGCACCATCGCCGAACGGAAGTACGTCGAGCAGCTCTCGGGCGCCTACCACGCGACCGACATCGGGATGGCCGTCACCGACAAGCTCATCCAGGGCTTTCCCGACCTCATGCAGATCGACTACACCCGCCGGCTCGAGGAGGAGCTCGACCGGATCGAGGAGTCGCGCGTCGACTGGCGGCAGATGCTGCACGGCTTCTACGGGCCGTTCCTCTCGTCGCTCGCCCACGCCAACGACAAGATGACCCACGCGAAGGCGGCGGTCGAGCCGGCGCCGTACGCATGCCCCAAGTGCGGTCGCCGGACCGAGTACCGCCTCGGGAAGAACGGCCGGTTCCTCTCGTGCTCGGGCTTCTCGGAGAAGGACAGCCCGTGCAGCTACGCCGCCCCGATCGACCGCCAGGGCCGGCCGCGGCTTCCCGAGCTGATCAACCTGAAGTGCCCCGCCGACGGCAAGCCCATGATGCTGCGCACCGGGCGCTTCGGGCCATTCCTCACGAGCGAGGACCCGAAGACCAAGTTCGTGCTCAACGTCGACAAGAAGGGGAAGATCAAGCTTCCCGCCCCGCCGCCGCTCGTGACGACCATCCCCTGCCCGAAGTGCGGGAAGAGCCCGCTCAACCTGCGCAGCGGCAAGCGCGGGCCGTGGCTCGGCTGCGCCGCGTTCCCGAAGTGCCGCGGTCGCGAGGCGTTCGCCAAGATCGACCCGGCCGAGCGGGAGCGGCTCGAGGCGGCGCTCGCCGCGCACGAGAAGGGCCAGGTCAGGCTGGCGCTCGAGACGATGGACGGCCGTCCGGTTCCCGAGGGCACGCCGATCACGGACCTGACGATCCCGGGCGGGCTGCAGACGCTCGAGATCCATGCCGAGGCGCGGGTCGCGAAATCGGCCTGAACCCGTAGGATGCGGGGGTGAGTTCGTCCACGTCGAACGCGCGGGATGCCTTCGCACGCATCGAGGAATCGCTCGCGTCGCTCCGCGCCGCGATCGCCGCGCGGGCCGAGCGCGAGCGGGTCGACCGCGAGCGTTCGGGGCGCGTCCGGGCCGACGAGGCGGCCCGCCACGATCGCACGACGGCGGCGGTCCGGCAGACCCACGCGGACGGGATGCGGGAGGGCGAGGAACGGGCGGTACGGCTCGCCGAGGAGGCCGGGACCGCGGCCCGCGACGGGCTCGAGGCGCTCGCGGCCGAGGAGGCGTCGACCCGCGCCGAGATCGACGAGCGGGCGGACCTGCGGCTGGCCGACCTCACGAAGCGGATGGAGGAGACGATCTGGGTCGCCGAGACCGTCTACGAGGGCGCCGAGAACCAGCCCCGCATCGAGACCGAACGGAAGCGCGAGGAACTCGCGGCCCGCCGCGAGGAGTTCGCCGAGGTCCGCGCCGACGCCGTCCGGCGGATCCGGAAGTGCCGCCAGGCGGTGCCGGCCGAACCGGAACCCGACGCGGGACGACTCGCCTCGGGGCTCGCAAGCCCCGACAGCGGCGCGGTGATGGCCCTCGGGCTCGCCCGCAACCAGCTGCAGGCGTTCTCGTCGCTGCGGATCGCGGGACTCTTCCGCGGGCCGATCCTGCTGCCGCCGGCCCTCGCGCTCGTCGGGGCCGGCGCGGGCGGCGGATTCCTGCTGCGTGATCCGATCGGCCTGTCCACGAACGCGGCCCTCGCGGCCGGCGGCGTCGCCGGACTCGTCGCGTTCCTCGCGCTCGCGGCGATCCTGCGGTCGAAGGCCCGCGCGGAGATCCGGGCCGCCTGGCTGCCGCTCGCCCAGTCGCTCGCGATCGGCGAGGCGTGCGTGCGGGCCGCGGGCGAGGGGCTCGCCGGGGAACGGGCCCGGCGAGAGCGGGAACTCGTCGAGATCCGCGATGCCGAGATCGCACGGGCGAAACAGGCGTTCCTGCCCCTCATCGAGGAGGCGAAGGCGCGGCGCGAGGATCGGCTCGAGCGACTCGCGACCGCGGTTCCCGCCAAGCGGGAGCGGATCGCGGCCCGTCGCGAGGAGGCGCTCGCGGCGGCGGCCGCGGGCCGCGAGCGTGACCTGCTCGCGACGAGGACCGCCTTCGAGGAAGGCCTGCGCGACGAGGAGGCCCGCCATCGCGAGGCCGTCGCGGCGCTGGCGACGGCCGAGGCCGAGGCCCGCGCCTCGCTGGTCGCCGACTGGACCGGCGCATGGGACGCCGGAACCGCGACGCTCGCCGAGGCGGCCGCGCTCGACGCCCGTCTCTTCCCCGCGTGGGACGACCCGGCCTGGCTCGCCTGGGAAGGCTCGCCGGCGATGCCCCCCGCGATCCGGATCGGACGGCTCGCCTTCGACGCCGCCGCCTGCCCGGGCGGGTTGCCGACCGACCCCGCCCTCGCGGTCGCGGGCCCGACCTCGCTTGACGTCCCCGCGTGGCTTCCGTACCCGCACCGGGCCGGGCTCGTGGTCGAGACCGACGGCTCGGCCCGCGAGACCGCGATCGGCCTGCTGCAGTCGGCGATCCTCCGGATCCTGCTGCGGGTCCCGCCCGGGAAGGTCCGGCTCACGATCGTCGATCCCGTCGGGCTCGGCCAGGGCTTCGCGGGCTTCATGCATCTCGCCGACGAGGACGAACGGCTCGTCGGCGACCGGATCTGGACCGATCCCCGGCACGTCGAGCACCGCCTGCTCGACCTGACCGAGCACATGGAGACGGTGATCCAGAAGTACCTCCGCAACGAGTTCCCCTCGATCGAGGCGTACAACGAGAAGGCCGGCGAGATCGCCGAGCCGCTGCGGTACCTCGTGGTGTGCGACTTCCCGCACGCGTTCACCGACGTCGCCGCGAAGCGGCTCAACGCGATCCTCGCGTCGGGCCCGCGCTGCGGCGTGCACGTGCTGCTGCACCGCGACGTGCGGGGCGAGATTCCCGCGGGGATCGACGCCGACGACCTCGCCCGGGCGGGCATGCTCGTGCGGCAGGAGCTGCCGAAGGGGAAGGCTGCCGCGGCGCCCGGGCCCGCACGACTCGCGCTCGTCGGCGACGAGACGTCGCGATGGCCGTTCACGCCCGATCCCGCCCCGCCCGCCGAGACGTTGATCCGGCTGGTGCGTTCGGTCGGAAAGGCCGCGAAGGCCGCGGGCCGCGTCGAGGTGCCGTTCGCGACGGTCGCCCCGCAGGGCGACGGCCAGTGGTGGAGCGAGTCGAGCGCCCGGCGCCTGCGGGTTCCGCTCGGCCGGGCCGGGGCAACCCGGATCCAGCAGCTCACGCTCGGCGAGGGCACCAGCCAGCACGCCCTCATCGCGGGCAAGACCGGCTCGGGCAAGTCGACGCTGCTGCACGCCCTCATCACGAGCGTGGCGTGCTGGTACTCGCCCCGCGAGGTCGAGTTCTGGCTCGTCGACTTCAAGAAGGGCGTCGAGTTCATGACCTACGCGACGCACCGGCTGCCGCACGCCCGGGCGGTCGCGGTCGAGAGCGACCGCGAGTTCGGCCTCTCGGTCCTGCAGGGCCTCGACGCCGAGCTCAAGCGCCGCGGCGACCTCTACCGCGCGGTCGGCGTGCAGGACCTCGCGAGCTTCCGGGCGGCGCGGCCCGACGAGCCGATGCCGAGGTCGCTCCTCATCATCGACGAGTTCCAGGAGCTCTTCGTCGAGGACGACAAGGTCGCGCAGGAATCGTCGCTCCTGCTCGACCGCCTCGTGCGGCAGGGCCGGGCGTTCGGCATGCACGTCATCCTCGGCTCGCAGACGCTCGGAGGCGCGTACTCGATCGCGCGGGCGACGATGGGCCAGATGGGCGTGCGGATCGCCCTCCAGTGCAGCGAGGCCGATTCGCAGCTCATCCTGAGCGACGACAACGCGGCGGCGCGGCTGCTCACGCGGCCCGGCGAGGCGATCTACAACGACGCGGGCGGCCTGCTCGAGGGGAACAGCCCGTTCCAGGTGGTCTGGCTGCCCGACCAGGTGCGCGAGTCGTTCCTCGCGAAGGCCCAGGACCTCGCCGAGGAGCGGAAGTCGCGTTCGGTCTCGACGATCATCTTCGAGGGGAACGTGCCCGCCGACGCCGGGGCGAACGCGGCGTTCACGCGGCTGCGGGCGGCTCGGCCGACGGCCCCCGCCGTGGCGCCCGCCGCGTGGCTCGGCGAGGCGATCGCGATCAAGGACCCGACCGCCTGCCCCTTCCGGCGGCAGGGCGGCGCGAACCTCCTCCTTGTCGGTCAGCAGGACGAGGCCGCCTGCGGAACCGTCGCCGGCGCGCTCGCCTCGCTCGCGGCGCAGGGGCCGGCCGGCTCGATCCCGATCACGCTCCTCGACGGCACCCCCGCCGACGACCCGCGGGCGGGAATCCTCGGCCGGACGCTCGCCGCGGTCGCGCCCGACGCGACCGTCGTCGCGTGGCGCGAGGTCGAGGACGCGATCCGCCGCCTCGCCGAGGAGGTCGAGCGCCGGCAGCGCGAGCCCGAGGGGAACCCGCCGGCGCTCGTCGTGATCCACGCCCTGCAGCGCTTCCGGCAGCTCCGCAAGGCCGACGACGACTTCGGCTTCTCGTCGGGCGACGGGCCGCCCTCGGCGGCGGCGCTCCTCGCTTCGATCCTGCGGGACGGACCGCCGGTCGGCGTGCACGCGATCCTGCAGTGCGACACCGTCGCGAACCTGCAGCGCACGCTCGACCGGAACACGCAACGGGAGTTCGACTGGCGGGTCCTGTTCCAGATGTCGGCGACCGACTCGTCGACGCTCATCGACGGCCCGGCGGCGAGCCGCCTCGGGCCGCAGCGGGCGCTCCTCTTCAGCGAGGAGCTCGGCACGATCGAGAAGTTCCGCCCGTGGAAGGTGCCGGACGAGGCGCTGCTGGCCGGGTTCGCCCGCCGCTGAGCGGTCAGCCGCGGCCGAGCGCCGCCCCGGCGGCGAGCAGCGCGTCATCGACGCGAGACGCACCGGCCGGGAAGGCCGTGCGGATGTCGCCGGCGAACTGGTGGACACGGAACTCCTCGAGGAGCTCGGCCAGCTCGGCCGCCCGATCGGCGTCGAGTCCGGCGGCGACGAGGGCTTCGAACCGCGCGAGCCGGGCGTCACGCTCGGCTCGAAGCGTACGGTCGCGGTCGGGCCCGCCGGGCAATCGACGCAGCCGCGACCGCAGCGCGGCCAGCCGGCGCGGAAGGTGTTCCATCCGGGTGTCCGCGTCGGCAGCGAGAAGCCCCGACCGCACCAGCCGCCCGGCCTCGCGGCGGATGTCGTCGACCGCCGCGGTCCAGTCCGACGGATGCGGCCCCTCGATCGAGGCCATGATCGACGCGAACGACTCGAGCGCCGGGCCGATCCGGTCACCGGCGAGTTGCACCGCGCGGAACCAGCCCGGTTCGAGCCGCCGGGAAAGCCCCGCGAGCGCGACCGCCTCGCGCGGCATCGCCTCGCGTCCGTCGCCGAGCGCCGCCGCGACCGCCGCATCGGCCACGATCTCGCGAAGCCTCGACGGCGGGCCGAGCGGCGTGAACGCCCGCTCCAACGCCTCGATCGAGGGCAGATAGTCGACGTGGTGCCGGAGGGCCTCGCCACCGCGGAGGGCCAGCAGCCGCCGGACCGCGGCGGCGTGCGATCGCCGGGCGGCGGTCGGGTCGTGGAGAAGGGCGAGCCGTACGGCCCCGTCCGGCGCGCACGCGAGGGCCGGATGCACCTCGACCCGGGTCCCGTGCCGGGTGAACGGCACCCGCTCGGGCAGCGGCTCGGCGTCGAGGTCGTCGAGCTCGCGGCCCGCGAGCCGCGCGACCGCCCCGCCGAACTCCCCCGCCGCCGCCGCCTCGGCGAGCGTCCGCTCGGCACCCGGCCGGAATCTGGACGCGATGGCCGCGCCGTCGCGACCGCTCGCGATCACCGTCCCGCCGTCGGCGACGACCTCGACCAGCATCTTCAGGTGGTCGGGAACCGCGGCGAGCTCGAAATCACGCGGGAAGACCTCGATGCCCCCGACCGAGGCGAGGTGCCTCGCGAGCTGCGGCAGCAACTCGCCCTCGCCGAAGGGCATCGCCTCGGCGGCTCCGGCCGCGTACTCGGCCGCCGGCTGGAACCGCGTCCGGATCCGCTTCGGCAGCGACCGGATGAGGGCCTCGACCTTCTCGGCAAGTCGCCCCGGCACGAGCCAGTCGAGCCGCCGCACGTCGAGCCAGCCCGCGACCGCCGCGGGAACCCGCACCGCGATGCCGTCGTGCGCCGTGCCCGGCTCATGCCGGTAGGCGAGCTCGAGACTGGAGCCGCCGCTCTCGAGCCGATCGGGCAGGAGCGACTCGTCGGGCATCTCCGCCCCGGGCCGCAGGAGATCGCCGAGTCCCATGAAGAGCACCCGCGGCGAGTCGACCTCGACCGAACGCCGCCACCGCTCGAAACTCGGCCCGCTGTGCACGTCGGCGGGCACGGTCCGCTCGTAGAACGCGAATCGGGCCTCCTCGTCGACGAGCAGCCCGCGGCGGCGCCGCCGCTCTTCCATGCGCTCGATCCGCTCGCGGAGGTCGAGGTTGTGGGCGAGGAACGCCCCGTCGGTGCGCACCCTTCCGGCGACGAGCGCGTGCAGGAAGATGTTGCGGCTTCCCTCGGGATCGATCGGTCCGTACGGCACCCGCCGGCGCGGGATGAGCGTCAGCCCGCCGAACGAGACGCGTTCCCACGCCGCGACCTGCCCGGTCGCCTCGACCCAATGCGGCTCGGAGACCGTCCGCTCGCAGAGCTGCGGGGCGATCCGCTCGATCCAGTCGGGCTGGATGCGGCCGACGGTGCGGGCGAACCGCCGCGAGGTCTCGACGATCTCGGCGGCGACGATCCAGGTCGGGTTCCGCCGCACCAGCGTGCTCGAGGGATGCAGGAAGACCTCGATGCCCGCGGCGGTCCGCCATTCGCCCCTCTCGCCGCGGCGGGCGACGTTCGCGACGAGACCCGCGAGGACCGCCCGGTGCACCGCGGCCTCGTCGGGGCTGTCGGCGAGCCGGCTCTCGATGGGCAGGATCCGCTCGTGCACGAGGCTCCGCAGCTGCCGATGCACCTCGGTCCACTCGCGGAGCCGCGACGGCGAGAGAAACCGCTCGCGGCACCAGCGCCGCAGGGCCGACGGGCCGAGCGACCCCGACTCGTCGCGCCACGCCTTCCACAGCCGGATCCAGCCGAGGAAATCGCTGTTCGGGTCGCGGAACGCCGCGTGGGCGAGGTCGGCGGCGCCGGCGCGGTCGGCGGGCCGCTCGCGGGGGTCCTGCACCGAGAGCGCGGCGGCGATCACGAGGGCCTCCTCGGGGCAGCGCTCGTCGATCCCGGCGAGGGCGATGCGGCCGATCCGCGGGTCGACCGGCAGCCTCGCGAGCTTCCGGCCGAGGGGCGTCAGCTCGTTCCGGGCGTCGACCGCGCCGAGCATGAACAGCGTGCGATACCCCGCCGCGACGAGGCCGGGCGAGGGCGGATCGAGGAAGGGAAACGTCTCGGGGCGGCCGAGGCCCGCGCCGAGCATCTGGAGGATCACGCTCGCGAGATTCGTGCGGCGGATCTCCGGCGGAGTGAACGCGGCCCGGCCCGCGAGATCCTCCTCGCCGAAGAGCCGGATGCACAGCCCCGGCGCCGTGCGCCCCGCCCGGCCCTTCCGCTGCTCGGCGCTCGCCCTCGAGATCGGCTCGATCGGCAGCCGCTGCACGCCCGCCCGCACGCTGAACCGAGAGATCCGGGCGAGTCCGCCGTCGACGACCGCGTCGATGCCCGGCACGGTCAGCGAGGTCTCGGCGACGTTCGTCGCGAGCACGATGCGACGGCGGGGTCCCGGCGTGAACACCCGGTCCTGCTCGGACGCGGGCAGACGGCCGTGCAACGGCAGGACGTCGGCGTCGGGGAAGCGACCGCGCACCGACTCGGCCGCCTCGCGGATCGCCCGTTCCCCCGAGAGGAAGACCAGCGTGTTCCGCCTTCCGCCGCCCGCCGCCGGCGTGCGGTCGACCTCCTCGAGCGCCTCGACGAGGGCCTCGAGGAACCGCGGATCATCGTCGTCGGTCTCGAGCGGCGGCAGGCCCGCGTCGCGATGCCGGGTCTCGATCGGGAACCCGCGGCCCGAGACCTCGACGACGGGCGCGTTGCCGAGGAACGCCGCGACGCGATCCGACT
Source organism: Phycisphaeraceae bacterium (assembly GCA_040374395.1). GTDB lineage: Bacteria > Planctomycetota > Phycisphaerae > Phycisphaerales > SM1A02 > JBEIUL01. The sequence continues at coordinate 7,388 of JBEIUL010000006.1, read as the reverse complement.
CGAGCGTGGCGCTCGTCACCACCACGGTGAGGTCGTCGCGGCGATCGAGCAGGCGCTTCAGGTGGCCGAGCAGGAAATCGATGTTGAGGCTTCGCTCGTGCGCCTCGTCGACGAGGATCGTGTCGTAGCGGCGCAGCAGGCGGTCACGGCGGGTCTCGGCGAGGAGGATCCCGTCGGTCATGACCTTGACGAGCGTCTGCGGCGAGAGCCGGGCGTCGAAGCGGGTCTGGAAGCCGACGAGGGTCCCGAGCGACACGCCGAGCTCGGCGGCGAGCCGCGCCGCGACCCCGCGGGCCGCGATCCGCCGCGGCTGGGTGTGGCCGATGAGGCCGGCGACGCCCCGGCCCGCCTCGAGGCACATCTTCGGAAGCTGCGTGCTCTTGCCGCTGCCGGTCTCGCCGCAGACGACGATCGCCCGCTCGGTGCGGAGGAGCGAGACGATCCGCTCGCGGCTCGCGCTGACCGGAAGCTCGGCCGGATAGTTCGGGACGGGCACGCTCGCCGCCCGCGACTCGCGGCGGGACACGGCGGCCTCGATCGCCGACCGGATCCGCTCGAGCCGAGCGGGAGCCGCCGCCTCGGCCCCCTGCCGCCGGAGGTCCGAGATCCGCCGCCGGAGGGCGTGGGCGTCGGCGATCGTGCACCGCCGGGTGAGGCGGGCGAGCTCGTGCAGGGTGTCGCGCACCGGAACCGCGATTCTAGGGGTGTCGCGGGGTGTCGCGGGGTGTCGCGGCGGTCGGCGAGACGCGGCGACGGGCCTTTCGCGTCGGGGCTCGCCGGTATGATCCGCCCTCCCGCCGCGACGCGACGGACGCTTAGCTCAGTCGGCTAGAGCGCCGCCTTTACACGGCGGATGTCACAGGTTCGAGTCCTGTAGCGTCCACTTGGCCTGAACCTCCCGATGCCCCTCTTCCTCCGCATGCCCCGCGCCTCCCTCCTCCTCGCGGCCGCCGTCGCCCTCGCCGCGATCGCCGCGTGCGGCGAGATCGTCGAGCGGGCCGACCCGAAGGTCGAGATGGAGAAGATCAACTCGTCGAACTTCAAGCTCGACGTCGAGCCGATCCTCCGCGGCACGGTCTCGAGCGAGGCGCTGGTCACGGGCTTCCAGCCGATCGTCGTCCGCGGGTACGGGCTCGTGGTCGGGCTGCAGGGAACCGGCAGCCGACTGATGCCGGCCGACGTCCGGGCCTTCATGCTGCAGGAGATGGCCCGCAAGGGCGTCGGGAACGCGGCGACCGGGTTCGGCGAGGTGACGCCCGAGCGGATGCTCGACTCGGGCGATTGCGCGGTCGTCATCGTCGAGGGCGTCATCCCGCCGGGGGCGCCGAAGGACCAGGATTTCGACGTCCGGGTGTTCGCGGTGCCCGGCTCGGGCTCGACGAGCCTCGAGGGCGGGAAGCTCTGGACGACCGAGCTCCGCCCCGGGCCGCTCGTGACCGGCAACCGGCAGGCGAAGCCGCTCGCCGAGGCGAACGGCCCCATCTTCATCAATCCCTTCGTCGAGCCGAAGGCCCTCCAGAAGGACGGGATCAACCGGCTGAGCGGCCGCATCCTCGAGGGCGGGACGGTCCTGCAGGACATGGTGATCCGGCTGCGGATGGCCCAGACCAGCCACACGCGGGCCAAGTCGATCGAGAGCGCGATCAACTCGACCTTCCCGCGTGAGGACGGGCAGAAGCAGCAGACCGCGAAGGGGCGATCCGGCGACGCGATCGACATCACGGTGCCGCCGAGCTACCGCGAGGACAGCGAGGAGTTCGTGCAGCTCCTCACCCATACGCCGCTCCTGGTCGAGGCGCCCGAGCAGACCGCGCTCTACGTCCGCCGGGCGCTGCTCTCGAACCCCGGCATGGCCGAGGCCGCCGCGTGGCGCTGGCGGGCGATCGGGAAGAAGGCGGTCCCGATGATCCAGGACCTCTACGAGTACCCCGAGGAGCAGGTGCGGATGGCCGCCCTCGTCGCCGGGGCGCACCTCGACGACCCGCTCTCGGTCCGTCCGCTCCTCACGATGGCCCGGGACGGCGAGGAGAAGAACCGGATCGTCGCGATCAACCTGCTCGCCGACATGGGCCGGAACCCCGCGATCGACGTCGGGCTGCGCGAGCTGCTCGACGACGCCGCCGTGGACGTGCGGCTGGCGGTCTTCGACACGCTCGAGAAGCGCAAGGATCCGCTCATCGGCCGGCTCTCGGTCGACGACAAGTTCACGGTCAACCTCGTCCCGAGCTCGCGGCCGATGCTCTACGTCGCCCAGACCGGGACGCCGCGGATCGTCCTCTTCGACGAGTCGACCGAGATCACCCGGCCGGTCACCTTCTCGGCCTGGTCGAACCGGCTGATGGTCAAGGCCGACGAGGGCGAATCGAGCCTCCAGGTCTTCTGGCGGCCCGGCGAGGCCGCCCCGCCCGAGGTCGAGACGGCCGACGCCAAGCTGATGGAGCTGATCCCGTTCCTCGGGCACACCACGACCATCGAGAAGCCCACCCCGGGAATCGGCCTGAGCTATTCCGAGACGATCGGCGCCCTCCACCAGCTCTGGCGGGCCGGCTACATCCCCGGCGACTTCAAGGCCGAGCAGGATCGGATCCTCGCCGCGATCATCCGGGCCCAGAAGCCCGACGAGTCGGTCGAGCGACCCGAATTCGACGACCCCGGGATCGAGGGGGCCGCCGGTCCGGAGGTCGCGGGGGCCGATCCGGAGCCCACGAGCGACCTGGCCGAGCTCGACCGGGCCGACGTCTCGGGGGCGAGCGGCCGGACGGTCATTGAACGGACCGGCCTCCAACGCGATACTGTTCCACGGTGAGGCGGACGGACCGGCGACCGGAGGTCGCCCCCCCGCCCACGTCCTGACTCGATTTGCACCGGAGCCGCCCGCCGGCTCGACACGGAGGTCGACGCCCGATGCGGCTGGCCAAGCTCACGCTGAGCGGTTTCAAGAGTTTCGCCGACGTCACCGAGTTCCGGTTCGACGCGCCCGTCATCGGGATCGTCGGGCCGAACGGCTGCGGCAAGAGCAACGTCGTCGACGCGATCAAGTGGGTGCTCGGCGAGCGGAGCGCGAAGAGCCTCCGCGGCGGCGCGATGCTCGACGTGATCTTCGCCGGCAGCGCCAGCCGCAAGCCGAGCGGCATGGCGGCGGTGACGCTCACCTTCGAGAACCCGCGGGTCGACGAGGCGACGATCCGGGCCGAGCGGAACGGGGGGAACGTCACGGCGCGGGGCGGCGACCTCGAGCTGCCCGAGGAGTCGAGGCCCGAGCCCGACGCCGACGAGAGCCTCGGCGACCACGAGGCATCGATCGTGCGCCGCGGCGCGGTGCTCGACCGGCGGCTGCCGATCGACGCCGACACCGTCGACGTCACGCGACGGCTCTACGACGACTGCCGCAGAGATTACCTGATCAACGTGCTGAAGGTCCGCCTCCGGGACATCCGCGAGCTCTGTCTCGACACCGGCATCGGCAACGACGCCTACTCGATCATCGAGCAGGGCAAGGTCGACGCGATGCTGCTTGCGAATCCCGCCGAGCGACGCTCGATCCTCGAGGAGGCCGCGGGCGTGGCCAAGTTCCGGGCCCGCAAGGTCGAGGCGGCCCGGAAGCTCGAGCACGCCGAGAAGAACCTCGTCGCCACCCGCGAGCAGCTCTCGGGCACCGAGCGCCGGCTGCGGATCGTCCGCGGGCAGGCCGAGAAGGCGAAGCGGTTCCGCGAGCTCGACGCCCGGCGACGCGAGGTCCGGACTTCGCTCAATCTCGACGTCTACCACGAGACCGTCGATCGCCTGCACGGCCTGAACCGTGACCTCGCCGCACTGACCGGGACGCGCGACCAGGCCATCGCCGCGGTGAGCGACCTCGAGGGCCGCCGCGACGAGACCGAGCTCGCCCGCCACCGGGTGAACGACGAGCAGCACGCGGTCGAGCAGGCCCGCCTCGCGACGAGCGGGCGGAAGTCGAGCGCCGCACAGCGGGCCGACTACGCCGGCCGCTCGCTCGCCGACGCCCGGCAGCAGCTCGCCGACGACTCGAGGCGGCTGGCCGAGGTCGAGTCGGCGATCGCGGGGATCAACCAGAGGACGGGCGAGGCCGACGTGCAGGTCGCGGGGTGCGCCCAGGACGTGGCCGACGCCGAGCGGGACGTGGCCTCCGCGACCGAGGAGCGGGCCCGGGCGAGCGCCGCGGCGATCGAGACCCGCCAGCGGCACGACGCGGCCCGTGAGGCGCTCGCCGGCATCGAGCGCGAGCGTTCGCAGCTGGCGAACCGTGCGTCAAGCCTCGAGGCCCGCCGCCATGCCCTCGCCGAGCAGCGCGGCAAGCTCGCCGCGCGCCGCGATCCGTTCGCCCGCGAGCTCGACGGCCATCGCGTGAGCCGGACCGCGGCCGTCGTGCGGAGCCTCGTCCTCGACGACGAGATCCGCCGCCTGCAGTCGGAGCTCGACGAGCGCAGCCGACGCGCCGCGAGCCTCGGCGACACCCACGCCGAGCTCCTCGCCCGACTCGCCGGCTTCCGCGACGAGCGGACCGGGCTCGAGAGCCGGCGACGCGTCCTCGAGGAACTCGAGCGCAGCCGCGAGGGAGTCGGCGGAGCCACCAAGGCCGTCCTGACCGACACCGAGCGGTTCCCGTTCGTGCGCGGCCTGCTCGCCGACGCGATCGAGACCGGGAGCGCGGAGGCGGAACTGGTCGAGGCGGCCCTCGGCGAGCGCCTCGAGCTGCTCGTGGTCGACGCGCTCGATCCGCTGCTCGAAGGCCCCGCGCTGGCCGCCGCCCGCGACCTCGAGGGACGGATCGCCTTCTTCCCGATCGCCTCGCCCGCCGCGTTGCCCGCGTTCCCCGCGGTCGAGGGCGCCGAACCGATCCTCGGTCTCGTGCGGGTCGCGGACTCGTTCCGGCCCGTGGTCGAGCGGCTGCTCGGCTCGACCTTCGTCGTCGACGACCTCGCGACCGCCCGCCGCCTCGCGGCCGGGCCGCTCGCCGGCGCCCGCATCCTCGCCCGGACCGGTGAACTCCTCGAGGACGACGGTTGCCTGGTCGTGCACCCGGCCGAGACCGGCGACGGCGGTGACGGCTTCCGCGGCATGCTGCGGCGACGCGCCGAGCTCGTCGAGGTGCTCGCCCGCCTCGGCGCGGTCTCGCTGCGGGTCACCGCGCTCGAGCTCGAGGCGAATCGCCTGCAGGGCGAGGCCGGAGCCGAACGGCAGCGGATCCGCGAGCTCTCGGATCGGCTGCAGGAGGCCCGCCGCGGGCACGTCGACGCGAACTACCAGTCGGAGCGGCTCGACCAGCTCATCCGCCGCATCGAGGCCGAGCGCGACGCGATCGACGCCGAGGACCGCGAGCTGCTCGACCGCATCGAGGGCGTCCAGTCGGAGCTCACCGGCCTCGTCGACCGCATCGCCGCGACCGAGCGGCTCGCCGTCGACGAGCGGGAGCGGCTCGAGGACGGTCGCGTCGAGGTCGAGCGTTCGTCCGCGGCGATCTCGGCCGCCGGCGATGCCCTGGCCGAGGCCCGCGGCCGGCTGGGCGAGTCGTCGGGCCGCCTCGAGTCGGCCCGCCGCGAGCGCCGCTCGCTCCAGGTCCAGGTCGAGGCCCAGGAACGTCAGCTGGAGCAGCTCAACGAGAGCTGCGTCCGCCGCCGCGACGCGATCGAGCGGCTCGATCGGGACATCGTCGCCGCCAACGTCGAGGTCGAATCCGCCGAGGCGGAACTGCAGGCCCTCTCGGCCGACCTCGAGCGGGTCGCGGCCGCGCTGGCCGCCGCGAGCGCCGACGTCGAGCGGGTCGCGGGCGAGCTCGCGAGCGCCCGCAGCGTCGCGGGGCAGGTCGAGCGCGAATGGCACTCGCTCGAGATGGACCGCCGCGAGGCGGAGATCCGCCGCGAGGCCCTCGAGGAGAGTGCGCTCCGCGAGTTCGAGCTCGATCTTCCTCGGCTGTATCCGGCCCACCGCCTCGAGCGAGAGGCCGGCACGTGCGCCCCGATCGACCGCGAGGCGCACGAGCGGGAGGCCGCCGAGCTCCACGAGGAGATCCGCGGGCTCGGCAACGTGAACCTCGACGCGATCGATGAGCTCGACGGGCTCGAGCGCCGCTTCGTCGAGCTCGAGCGGCAGCTCGCCGACATCGACTCGGCGAAGATCCAGCTCGGCGCCCTCATCGAGCGGCTCGACACGGTCAGCCGGACCCGGTTCCAGGAGACCTTCGAGTCGGTCCGCGAGCGGTTCGCCGGCGACGCGGGCATGTTCCGGCGGCTCTTCGGCGGAGGCAGCGCCGACCTCTACCTCCTGCCCTTCGAGGACGGCCCCCGGGCGGGCGAGACCGACTGGCTCGAGTCGGGCGTCGAGATCCGCGCGAAGCCGCCGGGCAAGGAACCCCGGGTCATCAGCCAGCTCTCGGGCGGCGAGAAGACGATGACCGCGGTCGCGCTCCTCATGGCGATCTTCCAGTCGAAGCCGAGCCCGTTCTGCATCCTCGACGAGGTCGATGCCGCCCTCGACGAGGCGAACGTCGAGCGGTTCTGCGCGACGATCCGCCAGTTCCTCGACCGAAGCCACTTCATCGTGATCACCCACCACAAGCGCACCATGCAGGCCTGCGACATGCTCTACGGCGTGACCATGCCGCAGCGAGGCGTGAGCCGCCGGGTCGCGGTGCGGTTCGAGGAAGTCGGCAGCGACGGCCGCCTGAGCCGCGAGGCCCAGGGCCGGGCCGAGCGAGATTCGACGCCGGGCGAGGCGAGCCTCGACGGCATCGAGGTGAAGGCCGATGCGACGCCGGTCGAGACCGTTCCTCTGGTGACGACGCTCAACTGATCCGGCCGGCCCGCCGCGCCGCGGCGCGGTGGATCTCGGCGTGGAAATCGGCGGTTCGCTCGGGCGTGACGGCGTAGCCTCCCGAGAGCGTGATCGCCATCGGAAGGCCGCGACGGGCGACGGTCTCGAGCACGGCCTCCTCGCGGGCCCGCAGGCCCTGCGGCGTCAAGGCGAGCCGCCCGAAGCGATCGCCGGTGACCACGTCGACGCCGCCGAGGTAGATCACGAGATCGGGCCGCGCCGCGGCGATCGCCGCCGGCAACTCGCGTTCGAGGATCGCGAGGTACTCGTCGTCGCCGGTCCCGTCCTCGAGCGGCACGTCGCGATCGGACGGCGGTTTCCGCAGCGGGAAGTTCCTCGCCCCGTGCATCGAGAACGTGTACGTCTCCGGGTCGTCGGCGAAGGCGACCGCCAGGAAACGGGCTATCACGGCATGGGCGGGCGCAGCTCGCTCGAGTACTTCATGAAGCCCGACACGTGGAAGGCCGGCGTCGACGAAGCGCTGCGCCAGGCGCTCGTGAACCTTCAGTCCGTTCCAGCCCCCGCTGGCGTAATGCCCGTCGTGCTCGGCAATGGTT
>JBEIUL010000230.1:0-4669 GCA_040374395.1 Phycisphaeraceae bacterium | reverse complement strand
GGCCCGCGCTGCGCTGTCCTCCTCGGCGAACCGCACGTCGCGCACGCGGTCGACGAGCGTCCGCTCGCGGGCGATCGCGACACCCTCGGGCGACGGGCCGCCTTGGATCCGCACCGTGCGGCCGATCGCGTCGGCGTCGAGCCGCTCGCCCCAGGCCCGCACGCCGTCGGCGAGGGCGATCGCGACCTCGCCCTCGGCGGCGACCGGGCCGACCTCGCGATTCCCCTCGGAATCCTCGACGAAACCGACCGCCAGGGTGCGTGTCCGCATCGCCTGGTCCTCGTCGGCTGCGACCACCCCGCCGTCGGCCCGCAACGTATCCGGAGCCGGATCGCCGTCCGAGTCGGGCGTGAGTTCCAGCACCAGCCGGCCCGCGAGCAGCGTCCCCCGCCGCCCGTCGCCGCGCCGGCTCGCGTTCACCGGCTGACCCTCGATCCGCAGCTGGCGAAGCGAACTTCCGCCGCCGTCCGAGGCGAACGTCGCGGCGAGCACGTCGCCCGAGACGGCGAAGTCGACGCCGGTCGCCCCGACCTGCCCGCGGAACGTGGCCGACCGCAGCGGCCCGAGCCCCGCGGCCTCGCCGCCTGAGTCGCCCGGGTCGCCCGGCGCCATCTCGAGATCGACCGCGTCGCGGAACGCGATCGTCACCGACTTCGGCGGCGACGGCTCGGGAACGGGCCGCGTCGGATCGGATGCGAGGCGCTCGACCTGCTCGCCGCCCTCACCGAGCCGCACCGCCCCGGGGCCGACGAAGGTTCCCCGGCCGTCCTTCCGCGAGAGCGTGAACGACCGGCCGCGGGCCGAGAGCTGCGGGCTCTCGATGGTCAGCTCGCGTGCGGCATCGCCCGCGGCGACGACCGAGTCGTCGATCGAGCGGAAGCGGAGGCTTGCCGCCGTCACCGTCGCGTCATCGCCGGAATCGGCGAGCATCGCGGGCGAGCCGACGAGCGTAGCCTCGACCGCGTCGGGCCGCGCGGGGGGCTCCTCGCCCGGTGCGAGCGGCACGAGCACCAGCGAACCCGCGAACTCGACCGTCGCGATCTCGTCGCCCTCGGCCGGCGGCCCGCCCGCGAGGACCGGCAGGCCATCGTCGTGTCCGGACGCGATCGCCATCGAGACGAGGGCCGCTTCCGTGGAGGGCAGCGAAAGGTCCGCCGCGTCCACGGGTTCCCGCGCGGCGATCAGGTTGCCCGCGCGGGCGTCCTCGAGGCTGAACATCGCCTCGAGTCGATCGCCCGTGAGTTCGGTGCGACGGCCGCCGAGCCAACGGCGGATGCGCACGTCGCGCTCGATCACGAGTCGGTGGAAACGTGGGGCCGCCTCGTCCGCAACGTGCGCCGCTCCGCCCGCGGCTCCCGCGGCGCCCGTGAACTCGCCCCGGCTTTCCGACGGCGCCGCCGCCTCGCCGCCCGCCCGCCGGACCAGCACCGCCGGCCGCGTCGCCCGATCGATCTCGAGCCGCTCGACGCCGCCGCCCTCGGGGGCGACGCGCAGGAGCAACCCCTCGCCGTCGAACCGCGACTCGCCCGAGCGGACCGCGATCGACCCCTCCGAGCGGACCTCGCCGAGGACGCCGTCGAACTCGGCGTCGCTCGCCTCGACGGTGAGCGACGGCGTGCCCTTCGCGAGGTCGGATCCGTTGCGGAACATCTCGATCACGACCGCACCCTCGAGCGCCCCGCCCTCGAGGGCGCGACCGGCGATCCTCGCCATGCCCTTGTCGGCCGCGAGCGTCACCACGCGGCCGTCGTTCCGGTAGAGGATCGCCCGGGGACGCTCGAGCCGCACCCAGCCGTCGGGCAACGGCTCGACGCGATCGGCCCGGTACTCCTGCTCGAGAGACCCGTCGGGGGCCGCGACCTGCACCCACGCGCCGCGCTCGAGCCCGACCGTCGCATCCGCATCGAGGCCGCGGGCCGCCCCGCGCCGCTCCTCCTCGGTCAGCGGCGTCGGCTCGGGCAGATCGGTGGGAACCGCGGTCGGCGCCCGACCCTCGCCCCCCGATCCGCCGCGATCGAACCGCAACAGGACCGCCACCACGACGGTCGAGACCGCCACGCCCGCCGCGGCAAGCAGCGCCACCTGACGTCGACGCGGATCCCGCCCGCTCACGCCGACCCACCCGCAACGCCGCTGGCCGCGAGCGCCTCGCCCCAACGCCCGTCGCGCCGCAGCAGGTGCTCGATCGCCTCGCGGACCGCGCCGTGCCCGCCGCCGGTCGTCGTCACGAACGCCGCCGCCGCCCGCACCTCGGCCGCCGCGTCGGCGACCGCGATCGGATAGCCGCAGCGCCGCATCGCGGGAAGGTCGGGCAGGTCGTCGCCGATCATCGCGCACGCCGTGGCCGGGATACCGAGCTCGCCGAGCAGCCGCTCGAGGTCACGCCCCTTGTCGGGGCTGCCGTTCACGAGATGACGCACGCCGAGCTCGTCGAGCCGATGCCGCAGGGCAAGCCCCGACCGGCCGGTGATCACCGCGACCGTGCCGCCGAGCCGCTGCCAGAGCCGGATCGCAAAGCCGTCCCGCACGTGGAACCGCTTCGTCTCCTCGCCCCGGTCGGAGATCCAGATCGAACCGTCGGTGAGCACGCCGTCGACGTCGAGGCAGAGCAGCCGGATGCGTTCGGACGCGATCACGGCGGAACTATACTCGCCGCTCCCATGTCCCCGGCCCCCCGCCATGACCTCGCGCAGCCGGTCACGGCCGTGATGTCCGCCGTGAACACCGCGGTCAACGTCGACGACACCGTCGGCGAGGCGATCACGACGCTCCGGTCCCGGCGGATCGACAGCCCGATCCTCTACGTCTACGCCGTCGACGGCGACGACCGCCTGCTCGGCACCGTGCCGATCCGGGCCCTCGTCATGAATCCGCCCCAGACGCCGATCCGCGCGATCATGAGCCCGCGGCTGGTGGTCCTCGGCCACGAGGAGAGCCTCGGCGACGCCCTCGCGACGTTCGCGACGATGCGCCTGCTGGCCCTGCCCGTGGTCGACGGCGAGGGCCGCCTGCTCGGTACCGTCGACGTGCAGGTCTGGGCCGACGAGACCTTCGAGTACGCCGAGAGCCGGCGGGCCGAGCAGCTCTTCCAGATGCTCGGCGTCCACGTCGAGCAGGCCCGTTCGGGCTCGGTCGCCCGCGGCTTCCGCGACCGGATGCCCTGGCTCTGCTGCAACATCGCCGGCGGGCTCGCGTGCGCGGCGATCGGCATAGCCTTCGAGCGGACCCTCGAGGCGGCGGTCGCGGTCGCGCTCTTCCTGCCGCTGGTCCTCACCCTCGCCGAGAGCGTCGCGATGCAGTCGCTCACGCTCGTGCTGCAGGTCCTCGGCGACCGGTCGCCCGATCGTCGCCTGCTCGCCCGCCGGCTCGCGACCGAGGCGTCGACGTCGCTCGTCCTCGGCGTGGCGTGCGGATCGATCGTGGCGATCGTCTCGCTCCTCTGGAAGGCCCCGCCGGGCCTGCCGCTCGCCCTCCTGCTCGCGATCACCGTCTCGATGGCGTACGCCGCCGGCATCGGCGCCCTGGTGCCGGCGCTCGGGCGCGCCCTCAAGGTCAACACGAACGTCGCCTCCGGGCCGCTCGCCCTCGCCGTCGCCGACGTCGGCACCACCGTGATCTACCTCGCCGTCGCGACCGCGATCCTGCTCGGCGGCGCGACGCCCGCCGCTCAACCGTCGGACGCACCCGCGAGCAGCGTCACCGCGACGTCGTAGCCGGCGTGCGCCCCGACCGCGATGCCGAAGCCGCGCAGGGCGTAGAGCGTCGCGAACCACGCGCCCGCCACGAGGAAGAACGCGAGCCGTCGCCGGTCGACCGCTCCCGTCGCGTCGCGCAGCGGGTGGTAGATCGCGAACAGCAGCGCCGACACCGCGATCGCGATCGCGAGCGTCGGACCCTCGCGCCACCCGAGGACGCTCCCGAGCCCCCACACCACGAGCGACATCAGCCCGAGGCGGAAGACCATCTCCTCGTAGAGCCCGGCCCCCACCGAGATCGCGAGGCGACCTCCGAGCGAGAGCGATCGGATGCTCCCGTCGCCCGAAGAGCCGGCGGCACCGAGCGGCAGCCCGCCGCCCGGCACCGAGGCGATGAGCCTCGCGACGACGACGAGGGCCGCCGCGGCGAGCAGACTCTCGATCGCCATGAACCCGACCGTCCGGGGCTCGGCCTTCCACGGGTTCCGCGACGCGAACTGCCAGCCGAGGAGTATCGCCACGAGCAGCACCCCCGGCAGCGAGAGGGCCCAGAGTCCCGAAGGGTTCGCATCGAGCCCGACGAGGCCGCCGAACAGCCCGAGGAACCGATAGACCGTCTCGTGCGCCTTGTTCGTGAGCACCGCCGGGCCCGCGCGAAGCTCGAGCACGAGCCACAACTCGTAGAGCACCACGAGCGGCAGGAGAAAGAGCAGGATCTCGAGCGGCCGCCGCGACGCGTCGAGGTATCGCCGCCCCGCCGGGCCGATCGCCAGCCCGTCGCCGTGCGACGCGCCTCGCGATGACCGACGGGACTTCTTGCGGGCGCTCATCCGGAACCAGACCTCGAAAGGCCGGAACGGTACCGCACCCGGGCGATCAGGCCCGGGTGCGGGAGTCTCGACTCAGGTTTCGTGGCCCGGGCCGACCCGGGTCACTTCGCCGCGGCCATCGCGTTGAGCTTCCGGGCGAGGAGG
>JBEIUL010000395.1:0-2811 GCA_040374395.1 Phycisphaeraceae bacterium | reverse complement strand
CCGTCGCCCTGACCCCCGACGACCTGCCGGGGAACACGCAGCGACTCGGTCTCGCCCTCGTGCTCGGCTTCCCCGGCGGCCTCGAGCTCGCCGGCATCATCCTGCTCATGGCGATGTACGGGGCGGTCGTCCTCGCCCGCAAGCAGATCGAGCTCGGCGAGGACGATCGCCGCGAGCTCGCCGGCCTCTCGCGGCTCAACCTCGAGGAATCGGAACCGCCCGCCCGAACCGGAGGCCGCGCGTGACGAACCTGCTCGCCTCCGCCTCGCCGCTTGACCCGGAAATGCTCCAGGTCGCCCTAGCGACGAGCCTGCTGCTCTTCTGCATCGGCCTCGTCGGCTTCCTCGTGCGACGGAACATGATCCTGATGTTCCTCTGCACCGAGCTCATGATGCAGGCCGCCGCGATCGCCTTCGTGGCGTTCGGCCGGATGCACCTCGACCTCTCGGGACAGACCTTCGTGATCTTCATCCTGACCGTGGCCGCGGCCGAGGCGGCGCTCGCCCTCGGCCTCGTGGTCCTCCTGTACCGCAAGCGCGAGACGCTCTCGACCGAGGCGTGGACGGAGCTCGGGGAATGCTGAGCCTTCTCGCCCAGATCTCAGGTGAGGTCTCGAATGGGTCCTCCGCCGCCGACGCCGCCGCGAGGCTCGGGTTCGCGTCGTGGATCCTCTACCTGCCCGCGATCGCGGCCCTCGTGGGCCTCGCGTTCGGGGCGATGAAGATCAAGAACAAGCTGCCCGCGGCCGTGACCGTCCTCGCCCTCGGCGGGGCGTTCGTCGTCGCGGTCATGGCCTACCTCGGCTGGCAGGAGGTCGCCCAGAAGGCCCCGGTCTCGGTGCCGATCGCGAGCTGGCTGAACTTCGCCTGGGGCGAGGGCGAGAACCAGCGGCTGGCCCTCGGTGACTTCGCCCTCTACCTCGACGGCCTGAGCCTCTTCTGGATCCTCTTCGTCACCGGCCTCGGCACGCTCATCGCGATCTACGCGAGCGAGTACATGGAAGGCGACGTCGGCAAGGGCTACGTCCGCTTCTTCGCCGCGGTGAGCGTCTTCCTGCTGTCGATGGGCTGCCTCGTCCTCGGCGGCAACCTGCTCATGCTGTTCCTCGGCTGGGAAGGCGTGGGCCTCGCGAGTTACCTGCTCATCGGCTACCACTACGGGAAGCCCGCGGCGGTGGCGGCGGCGAAGAAGGCGTTCATCACGAACCGGATCGGTGACGTCGGGCTCGTGCTCGGCATCTGGCTCTGCTGGCAGAACTTCGGAACCCTCGACTACGCGAGCCTCTTCACGGCGGCGGGCGAAATGGCGAAGCAGCCGACGGGCCCGGGCGCCGAGTGGATCCCCTACTGCCTCATGCTCGGGGCGTTCGGCAAGAGCGCTCAGCTGCCGCTCTACGTCTGGCTTCCCGACGCCATGGAAGGCCCGACCCCGGTGTCGGCCCTCATCCACGCGGCGACGATGGTCACCGCGGGCGTCTACCTGATCGCCCGGACCTACCCGCTCTTCGACCTGCATCCGCACGCCCTCGAGACGGTGGCCTGGGTCGGCGGCCTGACCGCGATCCTGGCCGCGACGATCGGCATGGCCCAGTACGACATGAAACGGGTATGGGCGTACTCGACGATCTCCCAGCTCGGCTTCATGTTCCTAGGCCTCGGCGTCGGCTCGACGTTCGCGGCGAGCTTCCACGTCTTCACGCACGCCTTCTTCAAGGCGACGCTCTTCCTCACCGCCGGCGCCGTGATGCACGGCTTCGCGGGGCAGCTCGACATCCGGAAGCTCTCGGGCATCCGGAAGGTCCCGGGCTTCAAGGTCGTGGCGTACACGATGCTCGTCGGGTGCCTCTGGCTCGCGGCGATCCCCTACTCGGCGAGCTTCTTCTCGAAGGACGCGATCCTCCTCTCGGCGTTCACGAACGAGGCCCACGCGGTGCCGGCCCTCGGCTGGCTCGGCCTCGTGACCGCCTGCCTCACGGCCTACTACTCGTTCCGCGTCTGGTTCCGGGTCTTCGGCGGGGAAACGAACTACGAGCCGGGCGACGAGGTGCACGGCCACGACGGGCACGGGCACGATCTCGGCCACGGGCACGCAGCCCATTCGGCCACCCACGGGCACGACCACGGCGGCCACGGGAGCCACGCAGGCTTCCATCCGCATCCGCCGCGGCTCGCGATGAACGGCGTCGTCACGATCCTCGCGATCGGGTCGATCCTGGCGGGTCTGCCGAGCTATCTCGAGCTCGCCGGCCACCACAACTGGGTGCACGACATGATCTCGGCGTCGACCGCGGCCTCGGGCGCCGGCGACGCCCACGGCGGGCACGGGGGACACCTGCTTCTCGGCATGGACCCGCACAAGGCCGTCGGCCTGCTCTCGATGGCGGTCGCGACCACGGGGATCCTCGTGGCCCTCTTCCTGCACCTCTGGAACCGCAGCGCCGCCGACCGCCTGCGGAAGGGCATGCTCGCCTTCCCGCCGACCCGGCTCCTCGTGAACGGCGCCGAGAACAAGTGGTGGGTGGACGAGCTCTACGAGGTCATCCTGATCTGGCCGGTGAAGGCCCTCGGCCACGTCTTCGCCTTCCTCGATCGCCACCTCGTCGATGGCTTCTGGACCCACGGGCTCGGCCGCGGACCGGCGTGGATGGGCCGGCTGTTCCAGCCGCTCTACAACGGACAGTTGCAGGGCTACGCGGTCACGATGGCCGGCGGAACGGTCCTCATGGCCATCTGGATCCTCTGGGTCTGGATGAAGGGAGGAGCCTGACATGGACGCCGAACGGATGCTCCTCGGCCTGGTTCTCCTGCCGGT
>JBEIUL010000058.1:0-9163 GCA_040374395.1 Phycisphaeraceae bacterium | reverse complement strand
CCACCGCCCTGCTACAAACCCGCCCGATGACCTCGCGAATCGCCGACGCCGAACGGGCCGCCGCCTCCTTCCTCATGATCGGTTTCGAGGGCCTGTCCCTGACCGACGGGGCCCGCTCGCTGCTCTGCCGCGGGGCGTTCGGGGCGATTCTCTTCGCCCGCAACTACGCCGATCGCGAGCAGGTCGCCGGACTCTGCGCCGCGATCAAGGCCGCCGATCCCGCACGGCCCGTCGCGGTCGCCGTCGACCAGGAGGGCGGCCGCGTCCTCCGATTCCGCGGCCCGGGGTTCACCGACGTGCCGGCGATGCGCGACGTCGGCCTCCACGGCGGTCCGGACCGGGCCCGCACGGTCGGGGCCCTCCTCGCGAGCGAACTCCGCCCGCTCGGGATCGACATCGACTTCGCGCCGGTCCTCGACGTCGACAGCAATCCCGCGAACCCGGTCATTGGCGAGCGGAGCTTCCACCGCGCCCCCGAACGCGTCGCGGCGTGCGGCGTCGCCTTGGTCGAAGGCCTCCAGTCGGGCGGCGTCGCGGCGTGCGGCAAGCACTTCCCCGGTCATGGCGACACCGACCTCGACAGCCACCACCACCTGCCGCGGCTCGGGCACGACCTCGCGCGGCTGCGGGCGATCGAGCTCGTGCCGGTCCGCGCCGCGATCGCGGCCGGCGTCGCGGCGATCATGAGCTCGCACATCCTCTTCCCCGCCCTCGACGCGTCGCGGCCGGCGACGATGAGCCCGGCGGTCCTCGACGGGATCCTTCGCAAGGAACTCGGCTTCGGCGGCGTCGTCTTCTCGGACGACCTCGAGATGAAGGCGATCGCCGAGCATTACGCGATGCCCGAGGCGGCGGTCGACGCGGCGGCTGCGGGGTGCGACGTGCTGCTGGTCTGCCACACCGAGTCGCTGCAGGAGGCGATTCTGGCGGCCCTCGCCAAAGCGATCATCGACGGGCGACTGCCGGTGGCCCGGGTGGCGGAGGCGGAAGCCCGTCGGCAGGCCCTGGCCGCGCGGTTCGTGCGCTGAGGCGGGGTTTCCGGCCGGGAATCGTCGTTCAGGGGGAGCCTCGTGAAGACCCCTCGCTCGCCGCGCCGATAACCCGGGTTCGTCCGCGATGCTTTCCGACCCCGGACCACCCCTGCCATGACGATCGAAATCGGACTCGTGCTGTGCGTCCTTTTCGGCGTCCTCGCGCTCATGGCGATGACCCGGATCGCCGCCGACCTGATCATGGTCGCGGCGCTGACGGCGCTGCTCGTGATCCCGGTGCCCAAGGACGGCGGCTGGAAGATGGGGGTCCTCACGCCGTCCGAGGCCTTCGCCGGCTTCAGCAACACCGGGATGCTCACGGTCGGGGTCCTGTTCATCGTGGTCGCCGGCCTGAAGGAGACGGGCGGCATCGACTGGATCGCCTCGCGGCTGCTCGGGCGCCCGAAGACCACCCGCGGGGCGATCGTCCGCATGTCGGTGCCGGTCGCCTCGATGAGCGTCTTCCTGAACAACACGCCGATCGTGGCGATGATGATCCCGGCGGTGCAGGACTGGTGCAAGAAGCTCAACATCAGCCCGTCGAAGCTGATGATCCCGCTGAGTTACGCGACGATCCTCGGAGGGACCTGCTCGCTCATCGGAACGAGCACGAACCTCGTGGTCGCCGGCCTCGTGATCGCCCAGACCGACCTCCCGCCGATCGGGATGTTCGACATCACCTGGGTCGGCCTCCCGACCGCGATCGTGGGCATCGCCTTCTTCACGCTCATCGGTCCGATGCTGCTGCCTGACCGCGACAGCAAGCGGAAAAAGCTCACCGACGTCAAGGAGTACACGCTGGAACTCGTGGTTCCCGAGGGCAGCGGGCTTGCCGGCAAGACCGTCGAGCAGGCCGGACTCCGGGCCCTGCCGGGCTGCTATCTCGCCGAGATCCAGCGGGGCGACGACCTGCTCTCGGCCGTCGGCCCCGAGCAGGTCCTGCGGGCCGGTGACCGGCTGGTCTTCGTGGGCGTCGTCGAGGCGATCAAGGAACTCGCGAACACCCGCGGTCTGCTTCTGGCGACCGACCAGGTCTTCAAGTTGAACTCCCCGCGCTACCGGCGTCGCCTCTTCGAGGCGGTCGTCGCCCGCGGCGCGAACCTGGACGGCAAGACGATCCGCGAGGCCCAGTTCCGCAACACCTTCAATGCGGTGGTGATCGCAGTGGCCCGCAACGGCGAGCGGGTCTCCGGCCGACTCGGCGACATCCGGCTGCAGGCCGGCGACCTGCTGCTCGTCGAGGCCGACTCGGGCTTCGCCGAGCGGGCCACGGCCACCCGAGACTTCCTGCTCGCGAGCCGCCTCGAGGACTCGACGCCCCGCCGCCACGACAAGGCCCCGCTCGCGCTCGCGATCCTGCTCGTGATGGTCGGGCTCGCGACCTTCGAGGTCATGGACATGCTGCTCGCGGGCATGCTGGCCGCGGGCGCGATGATCCTGACCCGCTGCTGCACCGCGAACGAGGCCCGACGCAGCATCGAATGGCCGGTGCTCGTCGTGGTCGCGACCGCCCTCGGCCTCGGCAAGGCGATCGAGAAGTCGGGGGCCGCCCAGCTGCTCGCGGGCGGGGTGCTCGACGTGGTCGGAACGCATCCTTGGCTCGTGCTGCTCGGAATCTACGTCATCACGAGCACGGTCACCGAGTTCGTCTCGAACAACGCCGCGGTGGCGATCATCTTCCCGATCGCCCACGCGACGGCCAAGAGCCTCGGCGTCGACTTCACGCCCTTCGTGATCGCGATCATGATGGCAGGCTCGGCGAGCTTCGCGACGCCGATCGGCTACCAGACGAACCTCATGGTGTACGGGCCCGGCGGCTACACGCTCAAGGACTTCCTGAGGATCGGAATTCCCATGAACATCGTCGCGTGCATCGCGACGGTGGGCCTCACGCCGCTCTTCTTCCCGTTCGATCCGAAGTGACCCCGCCTCACGGCCGCGACAGCGCCTCGATCTCGACCGCGTACGGGCTCTCGGACAGGGCCTCGGTGAACTCCGAGCGGAACGCCTCCCGCGAGACCTCGTCGTCGGGCCACGCCCCGTCGAGGAAGCGGAACGCCCGCTCGCGGTGGCCCGAGTAGACGAGCTCGCCCATCCGCTTCACGAGCGGGGCGAGCCAGCCCTCGCGATAGATGCGGCGATCGTCGGGCGTGGACGCGGCGACTTCCGCCTCGCGAAGCTCGTGGATCGCCCGCGTTTCCTCGGCCAGCGTCTCCTCCGGCGGCGCCGGCTTCCGCATGAGCCGCGGCGAGACCCGCCAGACGTCGCGGAGCACGCCGCTCGCGACGAGGATCACGCCGAGCCGCGGCGAGCCCGCGCCGCTCGTCCAGCGGTAATCGAGACAGTCGTCCTTCGCGAGCAGCTCGAAGGGGTCGCCGTCGCCGTCGAGGTCGCGCAGCTCGCCGGGCATGATCATGCGCGGCGTGAAGCCCCCCGCACCGTCGAACGCAAGCCAGTGCGTCGTCGCGCCGCCGCCCGAACCGGCGTTGAACGAGGTGACCACGAGGTCGGAGATGCCGTCGCCGTCGAGGTCGTCGCCGAAGCCGGTGCGGCCGTCGCCGCCGAGCTTCCACGGCTCGGCCGGAATGCCCGCCGCGAGATACGCGGCCTCGATCGACCAGACGGTCTCGCGGCCGCGCTCGACCCGCAGCCGCCGCCACGGGGCGTCGGGATCGCGCGATTCCTCGAGCAGAACCCGCCACCCGGGAAGCGGCGAGGCTTCCACGACGACCTTCCACGGCCCGAGGATGCCGGCGACGACGCCCTCGCGGCCCCAGCGAGAGAAGGGCAGCGCGAGGGCGAGCCAGAAGACCGCGAACGAGACGACCGCGAGAAGCTTCCGCCGCGGGCCGAGCCACCAGGCCGAACGGTCCGCGCTCGCGAATCCGCATTCCGGGCAGCGGGTCTCGGCGGCGACGGCGTGGATCGCGTGGCGGCACCGCGGGCACCGCGGCTCGGCAAGCGCTCGGCGACGGAGCGCGAACGCGGCCGTCACGAGCGCCACGATCGCCACCGCCGCGGCGACCGCGAGCGGGAAGGACGGGGCGACGACCGCGAGGGGCATCGCAGGAGTGTCGCCGGGAAGTCGGCGGGGCTCAAGGCGGGGATCGCGCGGCACCGGACCGCGCGGCTTGCCCGAGGCGGAACTCCGCGACGTCGCCGACGGCCGGCCGCCCGCTAGCATCACGCCATGCTCCACGCCCTCCTCGCCGTCGCCCTCGCCGTCCAGTCGCCCGCCGCCGCCGCGCCCGTGCCGGGCCTCGTCGCCGCCGGCACCGTGCCGAAGCAGGTCGCGAGCGGACTGAAGTTCACCGAAGGGCCCGCGGCCGACGCCGACGGTCGCGTCCACTTCACCGACGTGCCGGCGAGCCGGATCCTCGCGCTGAAGGCCGACGGCTCGGGCTTCGAGGATTTCCTCGCCGGCTCGAAGGGCTGCAACGGGCTGATGTTCGCGCCGGACGGGAAACTGCTCGCGTGCCAGGGCGGCGCTGGGGCGATCATCCGCATCGATCCCGCGACGAAGGCGATCGAGACGCTCGCGACCGAGCTGCCCGTCGACGGCAAGTCGCGGAAGCTCGGCCGCGTGAACGACCTCTCGCTCGACGCGGCGGGCGGCATCTACTTCACCGATCCGGCCCTCGGACGGCCGAGCCAGACCGCGGGCGTGATGTATCGCGACGCGGCCGGCACGGTCACGCGGGTCGACACCTCGGTCGACGGGCCGAACGGCGTGCTGCTGTCGCCCGACGGGAAGACGCTCCACGTCCTCTCGTACAAGGAACCGTCCATCTGGTCGTTCGCGGTGGAATCGCCGGGGAAACTCGGGGCGCCGCGGAAGATCGGCTCGCTGCGCGGCCGCGACGGGGCCTCGACGGATGGCATGGGCGACGGCCTCGCGGTCGACGCGAAGGGCAACCTCTGGTGCACGAACCCGAAGGCTTCGCAGGTGCAGGTCTTCTCGCCCGAGGGCTCGTTCCTCGGGGCGGTCGACTTTCCCGAGGCCCCGTCGAACTGCGCGTTCGGCGGCGACGGGAAGACGCTGTTCGTGACCGCGCGGACGGGCGTGTACGCGCTGCCGACGCTCGTCGAGGGACATTGGGTCGCGCGGCGGGCGAAGTGAGCGGACCCCGGGCCGATCACCGACTCAGTCGTAGCTGCGGATCGAGCTGATCGGCGGCCGCGGAGGACGCTGGTCCTCGGCGATGCGCGGGTGGCGGGCGAGGGCCGCGTCGTCGAGCAGGTCGCGGATCCGTCGCACCGCCCGCAGGTCGGCCTCGCGGCGCATCACGAGGTGGTAGCCGAGCCGCGGCTCGGTGCGGCCGAGATCCTCGCCCCGCGTGTCGCCGTCGACCCGCTCGCCGCCTTCGGAATCCTTCCACGCTCGCAGCCCGTCGATCGCCCGGTCGCGGGCCTCGTCGCGTTCCTCGAGCAGGACCAGCACCGCCGACAGAGTGCGCTCGCCGAGGCCCGGCTCGAGCCGCACCCGATCAAGGGCGTTCGCGAGCGGGTCGTCGAGATCGAGCAGCCCGGGGTACGCCGCGTCGACGAAAGCCTCCCGCAGCCGGCGACCCTCGTCGCGGGGAAGGCCCGCGGCCAGCTCGTCGATGATCGCGCGGTTGATCTCGGCCAGCCGACGGCCCGCGGCGGCGGCGGCCGAGCGGATTCGCGCGATCTCGCTGACGAACTCGGCGTCGTTCTCGTCGAGCCGCCGGCCCTCGACCTGCGCCGCGATCGCGAAGGTGAACAGGCGGCGGACCGCGTCGCCGCAGGCGCGGCGGAGGTCCTCGCCCGCGACGGCCGCCCCCCGTTCGTCGGTGAGCTGGATGCACCGGACTCGTGCCTCGCGCGGCAAGTCGAGCGTGCCCACGAGACGGGCCGGATCGACGCGGGCCTCGCGCGAGACCGCGAGGGCGTCGAAGCCGGGAATCACCGACCAGCGGATCTCGCGGGCGAGCGCCGCCCGCTCGAGCTTCCAGAACGCCACCTCGACGGCCGGCGGCGGAACCGGTGCGGCCGCGACGAGGTCGTCGACGAGCGACCCGAACGCGGCAAGGCGATCGGCCCGGATCGAATCGGCCAGCGAGAAGACCGCGGCGATCGCCCGCGAGGTCTCGTCGCCCGACACGGGCGAGGTCACCGACCGGACCGCCCGCTCGAGCACCGCATCGAACCGACGGCGCTCGTCGGCCTCGAGTTCGGCGCGACGCTCGGCGTGGGCCGTCGCGATCGCGACCCACGTCGTCCTCGCCTCGCCATCGACGCCGCAGCGGTCGGCGAAGCGGTCGAGTTCGCCGGCGCCGAGCGGCGGCGGCAGGAAGATGGCGGCCTCGCGCCTTTCGCCGCCGCTTCCGACGGCATCGTCCTCGACGCCGGTCCGGCGTTCCTCGCGACCCTCCTCGCGGCGGAAACCGGCCGGCATCGCGCGGAGCAACGGCGAGACCCGACCCGGACCCACGATCGATGCGATCGCCTCGGGCAACCCGTCGGACGCGATGCCGGGCAGTCCGTCGAGCGACGCGAGAAGTTCGCCGGGCAGCAGGCGCTCCAGCTCGCCGCGGAACTCGCGGCAGGCCTGCTGGCGTTCCCGGTCGATCGCCTGGATCCGCTCGAATCGCCGGCCACCCGCCCCGGGGCCGCCCGGCTCGAACGCGCCGGGCACGAGCCCCTCGCGGATCACCGCGAGCAGCCTGCCGAGACGTTCGCGGTCGGCGGCGAGGAAGTTGGCGCGAAGCCGCACGACCCGTTCTCGCGTCGCCGCATCGAGCCCGATCGCCTTCGCCGCGACGAGGGCAAGGAACGACAGGCGGCGGATCTCGCTGCCGACCCACGCATCGCGGGTCCGCAGCCGCAGTTGGCGTTCCCGCAGCGAGTCGCCGATGGCCGGCGCGATCGCCTCGATCTCGGCGACGGTCGCGTCGTCGCGGTCCGCGAGCCGGGTCAGCGCCGTCTCGAGCCGACCGCGGGCCGCGGCGATCCGCTCGAAGGCGATACGGTTCCGGGCATTCTCGCGGTCCTCTTCGGCGAGGACCGGATCGACGAGTTCCTCGGCCGGGGGCGACGCATCCTCGATCTGCCGCCAGTCGCGGGTGAGCTCGACCGCGGCGGTCGTGACCCGTTCCCGCAGCGGGACGCTCTCGCGGTCGTGCCGCGCGAGGATCGTGACGAGCTCCGCCCGCGTCCCGGGAGCGAGCGGCGGAAGTTCGGGGTCGTCGAGCGCCTCCTCGACCGAGTCGCGGAGGTCGGCGACCACCGAGCCGCCGTCGCTGACGAGCACCGCGTTCATCCGCTCGAGCGAGCGGCGGGCCGAAAATGCCTCGGCGATCGGCGCGGCGTCCGGGGCAAGCGTCGCGATCGACGCGGCGAGGTCGCGATCGAGGTCGGCGAACTTGGCCAGTACCGACTTCTGCCGGGCGACGAGCCGGCGGATCCGGTCGGAATCCCTGCGGAGATCCTCGGGCCGCACCGCCCGCACGTCGCGGACGAGCGGCTCGGCCTCGCGACGGATCGTGTCGAGCCACGCCGCGAGGTAGCGATCGTGGGCCTCGATGAACCCGTCGAACTCCTCAGGCGTGAGCTCGCGTCCCCCCCGCCGCTCGGCGAGGGCGAGATCGTCCGAGAGCGCCGGCCCCGGAACCGCCGCGAACGAGATCGGAGCCTCGCGGCAGCCGGGCAGCAAGCCGATCGCCGCGAGGCCCACGAGCAGGATGACCCGCACGACCCCGCCAAGACCGGGAACCGCTCCAGACCGCATCGCCGGATGATGCCCCCGCGACCGATTGAGGGCAATTCCCGACCTCGGCCCGAACCGCCGGCCTGGGAATGCGGATATGTTCCTCCGCTTCGCACCACGGCGACCCCCAAGGCCGCCGGCCCGGCTCCCGGCCCATCTTCATGGAACATCGACGAAAGCAACGCGCCCGCCACCATCGCGAGGCGCACCAGGCCCACCCCGGGGACGCCGCCCAGCCGCCGCTGAAGCACCCGTTCGTGCCGCAGAACGAGCCCACGCTCATCCGCGACCAGGAGCGGTACGTCGAGCTCATCCACCACCTGCGGTCGAAGCCGATGTTCGCCTTCGACACCGAGTTCATCGGCGAGGTGACCTACTTCCCGAAGACCTGCCTGGTGCAGGTCGCGACGGAAGAACAGGTCGCCCTGATCGACCCGTTCGCGATCCGTGACCTCTCGGCGATCTGGGAACTCGTGGCCGACCCGCTGCGGATCACCATCGTGCACGCCGGGGCGAGCGACCTCTCGCCGGTGCGGCGGGCCCTGGGGAAGGAACCGGAAGGCATCATCGACGTGCAGGTCGCGGCGGCGTTCCTCGGCATGAACTACCCGGCGTCGCTCGGGAAGCTCGTCGAGCGATTCGCTGGACATCCGCTCACCAAGGGCCACACCTTCACCGACTGGGACGCCCGGCCGCTGAGCGGCCAGCAGCTGCGGTACGCGGCCGACGACGTGCGGTACCTGCCGCTGCTCTGGCTGCAGATGGGCCGCGAACTCGAGAAGAACGGGCGGCTGCCGTGGGCCTACCGCGAGACGATCGCGCGGCTCGAGGACCCGCACCTCTTCGACGCGAAGGTCCACATGCGGCGGGCGAGCCGCGGCTACGACCTGACCGCGCCGCAGGAGAAGCTGCTCGAGGCGCTCTGCACGATGCGCGACAAGATCTCGCTCGAGCTCGACCAGCCGCACCGGGCGACGATCGCCGACGGGGCCCTGCTCGAGATCGTCCGTGACCGGCCCGAGACCAAGGAGGCGATCGCCGCGGTCCGCGGCATGCCGCGTCCGATCGTGGTGCGCGTCGGCGAGAAGTTCCTCGACATCCTGAAGGCGAACCCGAGCGAGAAGACCGAGTGGTTCACGATCCGCAAGCGCCGCGAGGACGAGCAGAGCATCCGCGAGCGGGTCGACCGCATGCTGGCCTCCGGTCACGCGAAGGCGACCGAGCTTGGCATCGCCACCACGCTCGCCCTGACCCGCGGCGACCTCGAGCGGCACAGCCGCCGACGACGGCAGGTCACGGAACGCGGCGATCCCGCCCCGCCGGTGTTCGACGGGGGTGACTGGCGGAACGAGGCCTTCGGCGACGCGCGGGAGCGCGCGTGGGTGGGGTGGGGGGAGGTTGG
>JBEIUL010000542.1:0-1762 GCA_040374395.1 Phycisphaeraceae bacterium | reverse complement strand
CGACCGCCGCGATCACCAGCGACGTCGCGATCGCGGCGCGTCGGAGCCGGCGACGGGCGCCACTCCGGTCGATGAGCGAGGCGAGGAGGGCTGGGCCGCACGCGAGGGCGTACCCGAGCCACGGGAACCACCAGATCCACTGCGACCAGGTCCAGCGGTCGGTGAGGATCGACGCGACCGCCCACGTGAAGCCGCTCGCGACCGCGACGAGGTACACGGCCGTCGCGACCCAGCCCCCGAACCGGCTCACCCGCGCGACCCCGAAAGCACCGGATCGGCCGCGGACAGCCGCTCGACCGCCGGCCGCCACGCCCAATCCGCCGTGCAGAGGATGCCGGCATTCCGCTCGATCGCCCGGCCGCGGCCGAAGCGAAGCGGCTCGCCGCGGCAGTCGGTCATGCGGCCACCGGCCTCCTCGACGAAGGTCACCGCGCCGGCGTAGTCCCAGATCATGTCGCGATCGCGGGCGGGCTCGCCGAAGGGGAAACGAACCGCGAGATCCACCTCGCCGCGGGCGACGAGGGCGAACTTCACCTGGCTTTCCATCGCCTCGATCTCGAGCCGCGCGGGCGGCGGTCGCAGGCCGACGGCGAGCGACTCGAGCCGCGCCCGAGAACGGGGCCCGATCTCGGGCGAGGCGCAGGCCCGGACCGGGTCGGCGTCCGTGCCGCGATCCCGCACGCGAAGCGGGGCCGGCCGGCCGGCCAGGTCAAGCCCTTCCCACTCGCGAGCCCCCTGCCCGCGGGCGGCGGCGATGATGCGACCCGCAGCTCCGAGCCGCGGGCACCCGACCGCGCCGAACACGGGAACGCCGTCGTCGACGAGAGCCAGGCACGTGCAGTACTGCAGGCCCCGCAGGTAGCCGCGGGTCCCGTCGATCGGATCCATGACCCAGAACCGACGCTCGGTCCCCTGACCGCCCGCGGCGTCGATCGCATCGTCGATGGCCCGGGCCGCGAGCCCAGGCCGTTCGCTTCGCACGAGTTCGTGCACGATCTCGCGCAGGCCGGGATCGCCCGCGAACACCGCGGTCGATTCCTCGCCAACCGCGGCGATCGGGCCGCAACGCTCTGTCAACAGGAGAACCAGGAGTGCCTGGAGCGCGAGATCCGCCGCCGTCACCGGGCTTGCGTCGGCCTTCGCGACCTGCCCGGCGGGCTCGGTCCGCAACCGCTCGGCGAACCGGACGGCCGCGCGGGAAGCGGTCGAGACGGCCTCGATCGCGGGCCGCCATTCCGCGGCCCATCCGGCCTCGGCGGAGGCTCCGTCACGGGGAATTCCGGTAGGCGAGGACACGGGCCGCGGACTGTACCCGCGGGCGTCCATGCCAGAACGGCAGGCGTTCGCGGCGGGCATCGCCCACCTCCCGCCGCTCCGGCCGGATCGGGCCGCGTTTCCGGTCGAGATCGGACCCGCGCCGACCGCCGATTGGCATCCCGGTTGCTTTCCGTCGCGACCTCCGCCCATCCGCATCTGGAATTCACTCCGAGGCCGGACCGGCGAAGGCCCCAAGGAAGGACACCCAACCCATGGCAAACCCCAACTCCAATTCGAAGATCATCGGCATCGACCTCGGCACCACCAACTCGGTCGTCGCGGTCATGGAAGGCGGCCAGCCGAAGGTCCTCATCAACACCGCCGGCACCCGCACCACCCCGTCCGTCGTCGGCTTCACCGACAAGGGCGAACGGCTGGTGGGCCAGGCCGCCAAGCACCAGCAGGTCACCAACCCCAAGAACACCGTCTTCTCGATCAAGCGCTT
>JBEIUL010000337.1:0-3418 GCA_040374395.1 Phycisphaeraceae bacterium | reverse complement strand
GGAGGTCGCCGAACGTCTCGCGCTCGAGGAAGCCCTGGTCGACCATCCAGTGGTCGCTGTACATCTTCGAGAGGTACTTCGCGCCGTTGTCGCAGATGAGCGTGACGACCCTCTTCGGCTGCTTCTGCTCGCGGCAGTACCGCAGGGCCGCGGCGAAGAGCGTGCCGACCGAGCTGCCCGCGAGGATGCCCTCGCGCCGCAGCAGGTCGCGGGCGGCGTGGAACGCCTCGCCGTCACCGATCGCGTACGCCTTGTCGACGACCTTGAGGTCGAGGATCGAGGGCACGAAATCCTCGCCGATGCCCTCGACGAGCCACGAGCCGGGCTCGACGTGCTTGCCCTCGTTCACGAGCGGGGCCAGGATCGACCCGACCGGGTCGGCGAGCACCATCTCGCAGGCGGGGTTCCGCTCCTTGAGGTATCGGCCGACGCCCGCGACCGTGCCGCCCGAGCCGACGCCGGCGACGAACGCGTCGATCTTCCCTTCCATCTGGGCCCAGATCTCGGGCCCGGTCGTCGTGTAGTGGGCCTCGACGTTCGCGGGGTTCGCGAACTGGTTCGTGTAGAACGCCCCGGTCTCGCGGGCGATCCGCTCGGCGATGTCCTGGTAGTACTCGGGGTGGCCCTTCGCGACGTCGGACCGGGTGAGCAGCACCTCGGCGCCCATGGCCCGCAGGTGGCTGATCTTCTCGTCGCTCATCTTGTCGGGCATGACCACGGTGAGGCGGTAGCCCTTCTGGGCGGCGATGAGGGCGAGGGCGATGCCGGTGTTGCCCGCGGTCGCCTCGATGATCCGGTCACCCGGCCGCAGCTTCCCGGCCTTCTCGGCGGCCTCGATCATCGCGACGGCGATGCGGTCCTTGATCGAGTTGCCCGGGTTGAGGCTCTCGAGCTTGACGAAGAGGCGGCAGGGGCCGGTGTCGATCCGCGTGATCTCGAGGAGCGGGGTGTTGCCCACCATCTCGAGCACGTTGCGGAAGACGGGGGCCAGGGCGGCCTTGGCGTGGGGGGCGGTCATCGGGGAACGGAGGATACCGATCGGCTACCGTGCGGGCCGTGGAAGCGACGCCGACGGAATCGGGTTCGGTCCGCATCGCCGAGCGGGACGGCGGGCTCGAGGCGCTCTTGCCCGGCGACCGGTCGGGGCGAGGGCTTGTCGTCGATTGGTCGCGGCTCGACCTGCGGGGCATCGCGGGCCAGCCGCTGATTCGGGCGCTCGGCCAGGCCCGAAGCGTGCTCGACGCGACGGCGGGGCTCGGCTACGACTCGTTCCTGATCGCGGCGACGGGAAGGACGGTCGTGGCGGTCGAGCGCCGCGAGCCGGTGTTCCGGCTGATCGCCGATGCCCATCGCCGGGCCGCGTCTGACGCGAGGCTGGCGGCGATCGCCGGGCGGATCACCGTCGTCCACGGCGACGCCCGCGAGCGGATCGCCGATGGGGAGGTCCTTCCCGAGGCGATCTACCTCGATCCGATGTTCCCGCCGAAGCGTCGCGCCGCGGCCCTTCCGCCGAAGGAGATGCAGGTGGTGAGGGCACTCGCCGGCGACGATCCCGACGCGGAGGATCTTTTTGCGGCCGCCCGGGCGAGGGGGGTTCGGGTGGTCCTGAAGCGCCCGCGACATGCCCCCGAAGGCCCGTGTGACTTCGCCCTCGGGGGGAAACTCGCCCGATTCGAGGTCTACCTGCCGAAGTCGCCGGCGGGGCGGGATCGGATCCAGCCAGGAACGGAACGCACATGACTAATGACTTTGGACAGGCCAACTGCGGAGCTGGGTGCGGAGCTGGACGGGCCGGATCCGGGTCTGGTGCGGGTCTGGCGGGTGTGGTGGACAGGCCAACCGCGGAACTGGACAGGCCAGTTCCGGGTCTGGATCCGGCTTTGGACAGGACGGTTACGGTCTTGGTTTCGCTCTTGGACAGGCCAACTCCGCTCTTGGACAGGCCAACTCCGCTCCGCTGAAGGGAAGTTCGAGGCAATGGCGAACCCGTGGTTTCTCGTCGAAAGCGTGCCCGATCCGGGCGGTGAGGTGGTGCTCGATCGCGAGGAGGCCCGGCACGCCCTCGGCTCGCGGCGGCTCGAGGCGGGCGATCCGGTGACGCTTTTCGACGGCCGCGGCCGAGTTGGACAGGCCACGATCGAGGCGCGGACCAGGGACGGGGCGGTGCCGGTGCGGATCGGCTCGGCTGCAACCTTGGACAGGCCAAATCCGCTCGTCCACCTCCGCTCGGCCCTGCCGAAGGGCGACCGGCAGTCGGACCTCTTCGACATGGCCGCCCAGCTCGGGGTCGCAAGCGTCGGGCCGCTCCGGTGCCGGCGCAGCGTCGCGACCGATCCGGGCGGGCGCGACGACCGCCGCCGCCGCATCCTCGCCGAGGCGTGCAAGCAGTCCCGCTGGCCGTGGATCCCCGACCTTGCCGCGGAGGCCGATCTCCCGACCGCCCTCGCCGCAGCGCGGGCCGGCGGCATGGCGATCGCCATCGCCCATCCGGTGGGTGCGGTGGCTGCACCGTTCCCCGAGGCGGGGTCCGTGATGCTGCTTGTCGGGCCGGAGGGCGGTTTCACCGACGAGGAAGTGGACGTGGCCCGCGCGGCCGGCGCCGTTCCGCTCGATCTCGGCCCGTCGATCCTCCGGACCGAGCTCGCCGCCGCGGTTGGGGTCGCGATCCTCCGCCGCGGCTGAACTCACTGGCGTTCGATTTCTCCTATCGTGGACGCCGCCGGATGCCCGATCGCGGGCGTCCATCGCACTCCGCAATCGTTCGAAGGAAGAAAAAAATGGCTTTCCGCACCGCCCCGTTCGTCGTCGCCGCGGCCCTTGCCGCCGTGCCGTTCCTGACCGTCGCCTGCAACACCACGCCCCGGAGCGACATGTCGCGCGAGGAGTTGTCCTCGCGGGTCCAGCAGGTGATCTCCGACATGAAGGCGAAGGACGCCGGCATGGAGAAGTGGTTCTCGACGAGCTACGGCTACGCCGTGATGCCCGACATCGCGAAGGGCGCGATCATCTTCGGTGGCGCCTTCGGCAACGGAGAGGTCTTCGAGAAGGGCAATCTCGTCGGCTGGTGCAGCGTGACCAGCGGCACCGTCGGCCTCAGCCTCGGTGGCGGCGTGACCGCGCAGGCGATCTTCTTCGAGAACCAGTCGGCCCTTGACGCGTTCAAGCAGGGCGTCGTGGCGCTCGACGCCCAGGCGACCGGCTACGCGGTGACCGCGGGCGGCAGCGAGAAGGCCCGCTTCGACCACGGCATGGCGGTCTTCATGTTCGATCCCCGCGGCCTGATGGGCGACGCGAGCGTCGGCGGCCAGGGCTTCCGGTTCGTGCCGCTGTCCGACGCGAAGTGACGCGTCCGCCGGCCGACTCCCGAAACGACGACGCCCGGTTTCCCCGCACGCTGGTGCGGGGAGCCGGGCGTCGT
>JBEIUL010000365.1:0-3081 GCA_040374395.1 Phycisphaeraceae bacterium | reverse complement strand
GTACGAGCACGTGATCTTCGACGGACACCCCCACGTCAGCATCGGGTCTCTCCCCGGCGCCGAGGAGCGCACCACGTCGCTCTACTCCACGTCGAAGAGCTACGCGATGAGCGGGCTCCGGGTGGGGTACGTGGTGAGTCGGGACGCGAAGCTGCTCACCCGCGTGAAGAGCCTGCTGCGGGTCACGCTCCTGAAGCGGAAGCTCGACGAGCTGATGGCCCGCCAGCCCCGTGGGACTTGAGTTTTCCTCTCCGCCTGCCGGAGGCCTCGGCAACCCTTGCGATCGGATCCGTCGCGTGCCCCAACCGGTTGGGGGGCGGTCGTCGCCGGCACCGAGGCGCCCCGTCCGATTCAACCCGGGAAACGCCCGCGACCGACGGAAGAAAGTCCTCCGGCGAGCCCGGAGGGCCATCGACCACCGACCCGGAGCACCCAATGGCGCAGGAATTGATCGAACGGATCCGTGAGTTCAACCGCTCGGCCGACCCCACGTGGCTCGAGGGCTTTTCG
The DNA here is from genome assembly GCA_040374395.1 of Phycisphaeraceae bacterium. Taxonomy (GTDB): domain Bacteria; phylum Planctomycetota; class Phycisphaerae; order Phycisphaerales; family SM1A02; genus JBEIUL01. The sequence continues at coordinate 2,571 of JBEIUL010000365.1, read as the reverse complement.
GTCCCGCAGCTTCGTGAGTACCTCGAGCGGCTGGAATGGGCCTCCGAGCCGCGCGGCACGCGGTGGATCGACCAGGCGATCGATCGCCGGTCGAGGCTGACGCATTCGATCGCCGCCTGAACCGCGGGCACACTCCCCCCGGCCGACTCGCCCCGGCCGACTCGCCAATTTCAGTCGCGAACGACCTTCATCGCGATCAGGTCCTGCACGTCGACGAGCCCGACCGGGCGTCCTTCGCCGTCAACGACGGGAATCTCGTCGAGCCGTCGTTCCCGAACCAGCGCGACGGCGTCCCGCACCAGTTGGTCGACGGTCAGCCGATGCGGTTGGCGAGTCATCCGGTCGGAGATCGGGCGATCCAGCGCCGTGAGATCCCCGGAGTGGACGAGCCGGCGGAGGTCACCGTCGGTGAAGATCCCCGAGAGCCGGCCGTTCCCGTCGACGAGGAGCACCGCGCCCGCGCGCCGGTCACCGCCGGCGGCGGCGAGAGCCGCCCGAACCGAGAGGCCTTCCGGCGCGACCGCGAGGTTCTTCCCGACCCGGAATCGGAGGACTTCGCTCACCGGCCTCAGGCCCGCGCCGAGCATGCCGCCGGGATGGTGACGGTGGAAGTCGTCGGCCGCGAAGTCGCGGCGACGGGCGAGGGCGAGGGCGAGGGCGTCGCCGGCGGCCAGCATCGCGGTGGTGCTGGCGGTCGGGGCGAGGTTGAGCGGGCACGCCTCGACGATGTCTCCGAGGTCGAGGTGCTCGTCGCAGAGCCGGGCGAGCGTCGAGTCGGCCCGGCTCGACATGCCGATGCGGCCGACGCCGTCGGCCCGCAGGATCGAGGCGAGGGCGACGACCTCCTCGGTCTCGCCGCTGAAGGAGAGCAGCAGGACGACGTCGTCGGAACGGATCCGGCCGAGGTCGCCGTGGACTGCCTCCGACGGGTGGACGACGTGCGACGGCTGGCCGAGGCTCGCGAGCGTGGCCGAGATCTTGGCCCCGACCAGGCCCGACTTGCCCATGCCGCTGACCACGACGTGCCCGCGGCAGGACTCGAGCCGATCGAGGGCCCGCGACCACGCGGACGCCGCGGCGGGCGAGGTCGCGAGGCGCTCGGCGAGGCGGCGGACCGCCGACGCCTCGGCCTCGAGGCACTCGGCGAGGAAGGCGATTTCGGCTCCGGTGGCGGGGGGCATCGGGGGCGGATTCTACCGATCGGGCCCCGAAAGCCCGCGTCGCGCCGCTAACCTGCAGGCATGGTGACCACCCGCCCCATCGATCCCGCGGCCGGCCAGGAGGACTACCGGGTCCGGCTCTCGTCGTTCGAGGGGCCGCTCGACCTCCTCCTGTTCCTCATCCGGAGGGCGGAGGTCGACATCCAGGACATCCCGATCGCCGAGATCACCGACCAGTACCTCGCGTTCCTCGGCGGCCTCGACCGGATCGACATCGACCTCGCGGGCGACTTCCTGCTCATGGCCGCGACGCTTGTCGAGATCAAGTCGCGGACGCTCGCGCCGCGACCGGAGGGCGCCGATCCCGAGGACGGGCTCGCGGTCGACGAGGCCGCCGCCGACCCGCGAGGCGAGCTGATCAGGCAGCTCCTCGCGTACCAGCGGTATCGCGCCGCCGCGGAGCGGCTCGATCGGATCCGCGCCGATTTCGCGGCCCGGCACGCCGTGCGGGCCCGCGCCGGCGAGGCCGACGCCGCCGCCGAGGAGACCGAGGTCGAGCTCGAGCTCGAGGATGCCCACGTCGCCGACCTGCTCGACGCCTACGAGCGGATCGTCGCCGCCATCGACTTCACCCGCATCGGCGAGCACAGCGTCGAGTACGACGACACGCCGATCTCGCTGCACCAGGAGGACCTGCTCGATCGCCTCGGCCGGGCCGAGCGGAAGTCGATGCGGTTCGTCGACCTGATCCGCGGGCGGAACCGCGGCGAGACGATCGGCCTCTTCCTGGCCACGCTCGAGCTGCTGCGGCAGCGGAAGGTCGCGATCCGCGACACCGGCGAGTCGGACGACGACCGCCTCGAGCTCGAGCGGCTCGACGATCCGGAGTGAGCCCGATCCGCCTCAGCCGAGGATGCCGCGGGCCTGGAGTTCCGCGAGGATCCGGTCCGCGCAGGCCCCGGCCCCGAGCTCGTGGCTCGCGAGCGACAGGTCGGGACGTTCCGGCGCCTCGTACGAGTACGTGAGCCCGGGCACGTTCGACGCCCGCCCCTCGGCCGCCTCGCGGTAGATCCCGCTCGGGTCGGCCGTCCGGCAGTGGTCGAGCGGCGCCGTGAGGTGCACGTGGAGGAACCGCTCGGGCCCGATGAGCTCGCGGGCCCGCTCGCGGCTCCGCTCCTCGGGGGCGACGAACGCCGCGACCACGAGGAGCCCGCCGTCGTTGAGGATCCGCGCGACCTCCATCGATCGCCGCAGGTTCTCCGAGCGTTCCGCGGCCGAGAAGCCGAGGTCGCGGTTGAGGCCCATCCGCATCCGCTGGCCGTCGAGCACGACCGCCGAGCGGCCGAGGTCGAAGAGCTTCCGCTCGAGCTCGCGGGCGACCTCGGTCTTGCCCGAGCCGCCGAGGCCGGTG
>JBEIUL010000406.1:0-2729 GCA_040374395.1 Phycisphaeraceae bacterium | reverse complement strand
TGCCGGTCGGCAGCCTCGACAAGGCTCCGACGGGGAAGCCGACGCCGTGAGCGGTGCCGCCCCCTCGCTCTTCCTCCGCGGCGGCCGCGTCATCGATCCCCTGTCGGGTCGCGACTCGGTCGCCGACGTGCTCGTACGCGACGGGAAGGTCGAGGCGATCGGCACGGGACTCGCGCCCAAGACGAAGCCCGGCGAGTCGCTGCGGGAGATCGCCTGCCGCGGGCTGATCGTGAGCCCCGGCCTCATCGATCCGCACGTCCACTTCCGCGAGCCGGGCGGCGAGGCCAAGGAAACGATCCAGACCGGCTCGGCGTCGGCCGTGCGCGGCGGCTTCACCGCCGTCTGCTGCATGCCGAATACCTCGCCGCCGCTCGACACTCCGCAATCGATCGAGTTCGTGCGGATGCGCGGCCGCGAGGCGCACCTCACCCGCGTCTACACCGCCGGCGCGGCGACGGTCGGCCGGGCCGGCGAGAGCCTCGCCCCGATGGGCGCGATGGCCCGGATCGGCGCCTGCGCCTTCACCGACGACGGCGACGGCATCGCAAGCGCCGAGCTCATGCGGAAGATCCTGCTCACCTGCCGCTCGGTCGACCGGGCTTTCCTGCAGCACTGCCAGGATCCGACGCTCGCCGCGGGCGGCGTGATGAACTCCGGGGCCCTCGCGACGCGGCTCGGACTCGGCGGATGGCCGGCGCTCGCGGAAGAGGTCATGCTCGAGCGCGACCTCCGCCTCAACCGCTCGATCGGGGCCCATTACCACGCCCAGCATCTTTCCGCCGCGGGAAGCGTCGAGATCCTGCGGGCGGCACGGGCCGCCGGCCAGCCCGTGACCGGCGAGGCGTCGCCGCACCACCTGTTGCTGACCGAGGAGGCGTGCGCGGGCTACGACTCCGTCGCGAAGGTCAACCCCCCGCTGCGGACCGCGGCCGACGTCGACGCGATCCGGAACGCGGTCGCCGACGGCACGATCACCATCCTCGGAACCGACCACGCCCCGCACACGCCGTCGGAGAAGGCCCGCGACTTCACGAGCGCCCCGTTCGGCATGATCGGCCTCGAGTGCGCCCTGCCGCTCTACGCGAAGGCCCTTGTCGAGAGCGGCCTGCTCGACTGGCCGCGCTTGCTCCGGCTCATGACCGTCGAGCCCGCCCGCCTGCTCGGCCTCGACCGGCGGCCTGGCCTCGAGGGCATCGGCGAGCTTCGCGTGGGCGGCGTCGCCGACCTCACGCTGATCGACCCCGAACTCGCCTGGACGATCCGCGCCGCCGACTTCGCCTCGCGAAGCCGCAACTGCCCGTTCGAGGGCTGGACGGTCCGCGGGAAGGCCGTCGCGGCAATCGTCGGCGGCGAGGTCCGTCACGCCGATCCGCGCGTCGGCTGAACGCCGGTCAGGCCCGCCGCGCCCGCGCGAGGCCTCGCCTCGACCGCCACTCGGAAACGAGCCCCAATTCGCTGCCGCGGTACTCGCGGCCGAGCGAGAGGTCCTGCGGGACCGCCGCGGACCTCCCGGCGAGGGCCGCGACCGCAGCCTCGGCGTAGAGCGGCGCCCCGATGCGGACGAGTTCGGCGAACACGGCGTGGACGCTTTCGCACCCCCGCACCGCCTCGGGCGGCAAGGTCGCCGTGGCAAGCACCGCTCCCGCATCGAGCGCGGGCACGCACTCGTGCACCGTGACCCCGAGGCGATCCGGACGTCCCTCGGCGAGTGGCCAGACATGACAGGCGGTCCCGCGGTAGAAGGGGCTCAATCCGCTGTGCAGGTTCAGCGTCGGGGCGGGTATCGCCTCCAGCGTCCGTCGCGAGACGAGACCCGTCCCGTACACGAGGACGATCGCCGCCGACCTCGCCGCCGACACCGCCTCCGGATCGTTCACGCTCTCCACGACGATCGCCTGCCGCAGGAACTCGTCCTCGCCGACGCGCGGGTCGAGCCGTGCCTCGACGATGCACGCGCGGGCGACGCCGTCCCGGACGATCTTCCGGAAGATCGCCCGCCCGGCCTTGTCGATCGCCTTGAGCGGCCCCCACGTGGCGAGCTTTCGGCGCGAGACCTGTCCCGCCCCTCGCGATCCCCGCTCGACGACGACGACCGCAGCCGGGAAACGAGCCTGGATCGCCGCCGTCACGAAGCGATGCTCGGGGCCGGACCGCGTCAGGATGACCACGCGGTCGCTTCCGCCCGAGGCATGCTCGACGCTCATGCCCGCCTCGTGACCGGCGCGACCGGCCGCGGTGCCCCCTTGCGCAAGCCACGCATCCTCGCGAGGAGCTCGAGCTCGAGGATCGCCTCCGGCGCCGCCATCTTCGCGACCGATGACCGGTACAGCACCGGACCGGCCTCGCGGGCGTTCGTCGCTCCCTCGACGAGGAACGAGAGGCGGCAGCCCGCCGACTCGAGCACCGTCGCCGCGGCCGCGGTGTGGTCGACCGCGCTCCCGAACGGGTAGCTGAACGCCTCGACGGGGCGACCGGTCGCCTCGGCGATCCGCCGTGCCGGCGCGACGAGTTCCGGCACGAACTCCTCGGCGGCCAGGGCCCGGACGTGCACGTGCGAGTCGGTGTGGGCACCGAGGTCGAAACCGAACTCGAGCAGCCGCGGCAGGTCGTCGGTCCGCAGGAACAGGCCCGAGTCGCGGGCCAGGCCCTCGAGCGTCGTGCCGAGCCGGTGGGCCAGGACCTCGGCAAGCTCGCGACGTCGCCCCGCGGTCAGCCCCGGTGCGGCGCCG
>JBEIUL010000545.1:0-1749 GCA_040374395.1 Phycisphaeraceae bacterium | reverse complement strand
CGCGCCGGCGGCGAGCTGGGCGAGTTGCGCGGGGGACAGGCCGAACGGGATCTCGCGCATGAGGGCCGGAAGGATACGGCAGCGGCCCCGTGCCGGGCGAGCGGGCTCAGACGCCGACCGGCTCGGGCGCCCGTGCCGCGGGCTTCGCCGGCGTCGCCTTCGGCCGGGTCAGCTCGGGAAAGTAGTCCTGCAGGGCGACCACCTGCCACGTCCCGCTGCGGAGGGCCGCGATCGCCTGGACCGCGGCGCGGGCCCCGGACATCGTGGTGATCATCGGCACGCCGCGGCGGACGGCCATGGCGCGGATGCGTCCCTCGTCGGTGTGCCCGCCCTTCTTCGTCGGCGTGTTCAGGATCAGGGCGATCTCGCCGTTCGAGATGAGGTCGAGGATGCTCGGCCTCGCCCCTTCCGAGATCTTCCGGAGGAGCGTCGTCTCGACCGAGTAGCCCTTGAGGAACTTGTGGGTCCCCGCGGTGGTGAGCACGGTGAAGCCCATCGCCCGCAGGCCGCGGGCGACCTCGACCGCCTCCTCCCGGTCGCCCTCGCGGACGCTCAGGAAGACCTTGCCCGAGGTCGGCAGCGGCACGCCCGCCGCCATCTGGGCCTTCGCGAAGGCGATGGGCAGCGAGCGGTCGGCGCCCATGACCTCGCCGGTCGAGCGCATCTCGGGCCCGAGCACCACGTCGACGCCGGGGAACTTCGAGAACGGGAAGACCGACTCCTTGACCGAGTGGAAGCCGACGTTCGGCAGCTCGTGCAGGCCGAGCCGCTCGATCGACGCGCCCATCATGACCTTCGCGGCGACGAGGGCCCACGAGACGCCCTTCGACTTCGAGACGAACGGGGCGGTGCGCGAGGCCCGCGGGTTGACCTCGAGGAGGTAGACGGTCTCGTCCTTGACGGCCATCTGCACGTTCATGAGGCCGCGGACCTGCAGCCGCTCGGCGAGGGCGCGGGCCTGGTCGCGGATGCGGTTCACGATCGACGGCGGCAGCGAGTACGGCGGGACGATGCAGGTCGAGTCGCCGGAGTGGATGCCGGCCTCCTCGATGTGCTCCATCACGCCGCAGACGATCGCCTGCGGGCGGGCGGCGTCAAGCTCGACCATCGACGCGAACGAGCGGGCGTCGGGGGTGAAGTCGGCGACGACGTCGACGTCGACCTCGGTCGCGTCGTTCAGGAAGCGGTCGATGAGGACGGGGGCGTTCGCGAGGTCCGAGACCCGCACCGCGGCGGTCATGTAGCGGCGGATGTCGTCGGCGGAGTTGCAGATCTCCATGCCGCGGCCGCCGAGGACGTACGACGGCCGCACGAGCACCGGGTAGCCGATCGCGTCGGCGATGCGCACCGCCTCGTCGATCGAGCGGGCGATGCCGCTCGGCGGCTGGCGGAAGCCGAGCTCGTCGAGCAGGGCCTTGAACCGGTCGCGGTCCTCGGCGAGGTCGATCGAGTCGAGTCCGGTGCCGATCAGCGGCACGCCGGCCTTCACGAGGCCGTGGGCGAGGTTGAGCGGCGTCTGGCCGCCGAACTGCACGATGACGCCGGCGACGCTGCCGTTGCGGGCCGCGACGTCGATGCCGCCGCCGTTCAGGCGCTCGACCACGTTCAGCGTGTCCTCGAGGGTGAGGGGCTCGAAGAAGAGCAGGTCGCTGGTGTCGTAGTCGGTCGAGACCGTCTCGGGATTCGAGTTGATCATCACCGACTCGAAGCCCATCTCCCCGCAGGCGAACGCGGCCTGGCAGCAGCAGT
>JBEIUL010000192.1:0-5285 GCA_040374395.1 Phycisphaeraceae bacterium | reverse complement strand
CTGCAGGAAGCCGCCGCGGACCTTGCGGTGGAACTCGGCGGGCCGCTGCTCGATGCGGTCGAGGTTCGCCGACAGCCGCTTCGCCGCGACGGTCTCGTCGACGTCGAAGATGACGGTGAGGTCGGGCTGGTGGTTCTCGGCGGCGACCTTGCCGACGGCCATGATGCCATCGAGCGGCAGCCCGCCGGCGGAGCCCTGGTACGCGAGCGTCGAGCTGGTGAACCGATCGCCGAGCACGAGGTGCCCCGCGGAAAGCGATGGCAGGATCCGCTCCTGCATGAGCTGGGCCCGGCTCGCCATGTAGAGCAGCATCTCGCAGTTCATCGCCATCTCGGCGTGGATCGGATCGAGAAGGATCTCGCGGATCCTCTCGCCGATCGCGGTGCCGCCGGGCTCGCGCACCTCGCTCACGGTGAGGCCGCCGGTGCGGCAGAGGTCGGCGAAGCGACGGAACTGCGTGCTCTTCCCGCTGCCGTCCGGGCCGTCGAAGACGACGAAGCGGCCGGCGAGTCCGGCCTTGAGCGTGGGCGGGAGGGGCGAGGCATGAAGGCCGGGGGCGGACATCGCGACGCAGTGTCGTGCCCGCGGCCGCGGACCGCAACCGGTTCGCGGTACGATCGAGGCATGCGCATCGACCTGCGGGATGTCGACGGACGGCGGCTCGGCCGCGTCGAGGTCGATCCCGCCCGCCGGCCCAATCTCGTGCGGGCGGTGCCGCCCGACGGCGGCGAGCCGCGCGAGCAGTTCCTCAACTGGGACGGGGCGATTGACGACGCGGGCCGGCTGCGGAAGTGCCTCTGCTGCGGGTGCGGCTCGCTCTACCGGGCCAAGGCCCTGCCGCAGGTCACGCCGCTCGTGGTCATCCTCGCGTTCGTCGGCGCTGCGGTCGGCCTGCTGGGCTACGCGGCCGATCCGCGGGTGCTTTCGGGGCTCGTGGCGCTGCTCGTCCTCGACGTCGCGACGCTGGTCTTCGCCCGCCCGCGGCTGGTGTGCTACCGCTGCGGCACGGTGTACGCCCGGCACCGGATCGCCCGCTACTTCCGGTCCTGGGAACGCAGCGAGTCCGAGCGGATCGCCCGCCGAGATGACCTCGCGCCGCCGCCGTCAGGGAATGACTGACCGCTGGGCCTGCTCGGCCGGCGCCGACGGGCCGCCGGTCGCGAAGCTCACCAGCATCGACGCGATGCTCAGCAGCACGAGGACGATGAGCGAAGCCCCGAGCGCCGTCGTCGCATCCTTCGCCTTCATGCGGAAGAGCGGCATGAGCAGCAGGAACGCGATCGCGAGCGGACCCGCGACGTCCCAGGTCGCCTTGGCGAACTCCCACGGGATCGGAACCGCCCGCGCGAGGAGCGACACCGCGGCGACCATCGCGCACCGGACCGCGACGACCCGCATGTCGCCGGTGGGCCGTCCGTCGACGAACACCACGATCAGCAGGCCGGTCACGAGGCACGCGGTCGCGATGATCATGAGCAGCACGCCCCGCACCGCGACGTTGGCGCGGATCCAGAAGTCGGTCTCGGCGTCGTGCAGCGACCACTGCGGGAACATCGAGCCGAGTCCCGCGAGGCAGGCGATGACGAAGATCGCGGCCGCCACGCCGGCCCCGAGGAAGGGGAGGTCGTACCGGGCGGTCGCGACGAGCGGAGGCCGCGGCTCGTTGGCGGCGGGCGTGGACTTCACCGGCTTCGGCACGGATGCCGGTACGGGGGCCGGCGACGGGGCCGGCTTGGGCTCGGGAGTCTCGAGTTCATACCCGTCGCCTTCGCCGCCGTGTGTCTCGTTCGTAGGGTCATTCATGGTGTGGAGGTCCCGCCCGGGCGGGTTCCCGAGTCGACCCGGAGGCGAGGATCACAGTAGCATCCCGCCCCCAAACCGGAACCCGCACTCAAGGAGCCTGCCGTGAGCCCGTTCGAGACCGCCGCCCTCGTCGCCCTCCTCCAGGACCCCGCCCAGGCCCCGCCGCCGCCGAAGGACAAGGTCGAGCTCAAGAACGGCGACGTGCTGTTCGGAACCGTCTCGGGCCCCACGGCCGGTCGCCTCGAGATCGACCACCCGACGCTCGGCAGGATCAGCGTCCCCGAGGACGACGTGAAGAGCTTCGGCCCGGTCCCGCCGCCCGAGGTGACTGAGCCCGAGAGCCCGTGGACCTATTACGTCGGCCTGCAGTTCGCGGGGCAGTACACCGCGAACGACAACTTCAACCTTCGGGCCTCGGCCGGCGCCGCATGGAAGCAGGAGCACGGCAGCTTCACCATCGACGCCGAGTACTTCTACAACGTCTCGAACGCCGAGACCCTCGACAACAACCTGCTCGTGACCGCGATCGAGAAGCTCGATCTCGGCGACAAGGGCTGGTTCGGCTTCGGCCGGGCCCAGTACGAGTGGGACCAGTTCCAGGAGTGGGAGCACCGCCTCAGCGCGTACCTCGGACCGGGCTACCACGTCCTGAAGAGCGACAGCGTCATGCTCGACGTCTACGCCGGTGCCGGTGCCAGCTACTACTACCAGACCGACGAGTGGCGGGCCGAGTTCATCGTCGGCGAGGACTTCGAGTGGAAGATCGACGAGCGGCAGAAGATCACCGTCAACTCGTCGATCGCGCCGCAGTTCGATGACCTGGCCGACTACCGCATCGAGGGCCGCGCCGAATGGTCGTGCCTCGTCGGCGACAAGAAGAAGGGCATCGAGATGCTGCTCGGCGTGCGCGACATCTACCAGAGCGACGTCGAGCCGGGCGGCACGAACAACGACCTCCGCATCTACGGCGGCCTGAACTACACGTTCTGAATCGCCCGGCGGGCCTCGTGCGGGCTCACTCGTCGTCGTCGGCGTCCGGGATGGCCGGGGCTCCGAAGATCGCGCTGCCGACGCGGACCAGGTTCGCGCCGCACTCGATCGCGGTCTCGTAGTCGTTGCTCATCCCCATCGAGAGGATGTCGAAGCGGTGGCCGCGGGGCCGACCGGTGCGGATCTCCTCGAAGAGCTCGCGGGCCCGCTCGAAGGTGCCGCGCAGCTCGTCCGGCTTCGCGTCGGCGGGGGCCATGCACATCATGCCGCGGCAGCGGACGGTGACCATCGTCTCGATCATCTCGACGAGGTGCGGGGCCGCGGCGGGGGCGATGCCCATCTTGCTGCGCTCGCCGCTGACGTTCACCTCGACGAGCACCTCGGTCGGCTCGGTCCTCCGCTCCGAGGCCGACTGGATGTCCTCGGCAAGCCGCAGGTTGTCGACCGAGTGGATGAGGCGGGCCGTCTCGACCGCCTTCTTGGCCTTGTTCCGCTGAAGCGTGCCGATCATGTGCCAGCGGACCGCGGCGGGCACGGGCCCGGTGGCGCCGAGCAGCGACGGCATCGCCTTCGCACGATCGAGGAACTCGGACATCTGCGCCGCCCGCTGCACCAGCTGCTGCACGCGGTTCTCGCCGAGATCGAGCTGGCCCATCGAGACCACCTCGCGGATCTGGTCCATCGAGGCGGTCTTGGTGACGGCGACCAGCACGATTTCGGAGCCCTTCCGGCCCGACTTCGCCGCCGCGTCGGCGATCCGCTGGCGGACCTCGGTGTACCGGCTGCGGAGCGAGGGATCGGCGTTCGAGGCGTGGTTCGCGGCGGGGGCGGTTCCGGTGGTCATCGGCCGCACTGTACGCGTCCGCGTCCGGGCGGACAACGCGGGGTGACGCTGCTAGCCTGCGGCGATGCCCGCGACGCTCCGGAACGTGCCGCTCGTGATCATCATCCGCGACGGTTGGGGAGAGAACCCGCACCGCGAGCACGACGCGTTCAACGCGGTCCGGCTCGCCCGGACGCCCTTCGCCGACCGCCTGGCCGCCGAGTGGCCCGGCACGCTGGTCCGGACGAGCGGCGAGGACGTCGGCCTGCCGCTCGGGGCCGACGGCCCGGTCATGGGCAACTCCGAGGTGGGCCACCAGAACATCGGGGCGGGCCGGATCGTCGACCAGGAGCTCATGCGAATCACCCGGGCGATCCGCGACGGCCGGTTCGCGGCCAACGAAGCCCTGCGCGGGGCTTTCGCCCACGCCCGCGGCACGGGCGGAAAGGTCCACCTGCTCGGCCTGGTGAGCGACGGCAAGGTCCACAGCGACCTCGACCACGCCCTGGCGCTGGCCGACCTTGCCAAGACCGAGGGTTTCCCGGGCGATCGGCTGCTGGTGCACGCGATCACCGACGGCCGCGACACCCCGCCGAAGAGCGGGCTTGGCTTTGTCCGCTCGCTCGAGGCGCACCTCGCGAAGATCGGCACCGGCCGCGTCGCGAGCGTCCTGGGTCGCTTCTGGGCGATGGACCGCGACCATCGCTGGGACCGCGTCGAGAAGGCGTACCGCTGCCTGACGACGGCGGGCGGGCCCCGGGCGGATTCGGCGGTCGCCGCGATCGAGGCGTACTACGCGAACCCGCTCGACCCGTCGCGGCAGGGGGACGAGTTCATCGTGCCGGTCCAGGTCGGCTCGCCCGAGGCCGTCGCCGCCTCGCGGATCGCCGACGGCGACGCGGTCATCTTCTTCAACTTTCGCGGCGACCGCCCCCGCGAGATCACCAAGGCGTTCGTCTTCGACGACGCGGCGTGGAAGGCGATCCAGGGCGGCGGTTTCGACCGCGGCCGGCGCATCCCCCGGCTTCGCTTCGTGACCATGGCCGACTACGAGGAAGGCCTGCCGGTCACCGTCGCGTTCGCGCGGCCCGAACGCATGAAGGGCATCCTGGGCGAGGCGCTCGCGAACGCCGGCCTCACGCAGTTCCGCTGTGCCGAGACCGAGAAGTTCCCGCACGTCACGTTCTTCTTCAACGACTACCGCGAGGAGCCGTTTCCCGGCGAGCGGCGCGAGCTCATCCCGAGCCCGAAGGACGTCCCGACCTACGACCTCAAGCCCGAGATGAGCGCCGTCGGCGGGCGCGACGCGGTCTTGCGGCGGCTCGCGGCGCCCGACTGCGAGCCGGTCCTCATCGTCAATCTCGCCAACGGCGACATGGTCGGCCACACCGGCAAGCTCGACGCGGCGATCAGGGCGTGCGAGGCGGTCGACGCGTGCGTCGCGGCGATCGTCGAGGCGGCGCTCGCCCGCGGCGGCTCGGCGATCGTCTTCGCCGACCACGGGAACGCCGAGCAGATGTGGGATCCGGCGGGGAACTGCCCGCACACCGCCCACACCAACTACGACGTGCCGGCGTACGTCGTGGGCGAGGCGTTCCGCGGTCGGAACCTGCGGTCCGGCGGTCGCCTCGCCGACATCGCGCCGACCGCGCTCGAGATCATCGGCCTG
>JBEIUL010000453.1:0-2328 GCA_040374395.1 Phycisphaeraceae bacterium | reverse complement strand
GCCCTGCCAGATGTTGTCGCGGACGAGGGCGAGGGCGTCGTCGATGTAGACGGTCTGGTCGTAGACGAGCCGCAGCCGCAGCGGGGGGGCGAGGCCGAGGCGCACGCTCTCGGCGTCGAGCAGGCCGCCCGCGACGCTTGCCTCGTCGATCGCCGCGCGTACGCCCCGCATGACCTCGACCACGTTCGAGCCGACTTCCTGCTGGACGTTGATCGCGATGACCGGTCGCCCCGAGCTGCTGACGAAGCCCGTCGGTTCCTTGTGAGTGACGGCGACGGTCGCGACGTCGCGGACCAGCACCGGCCGGCCGTCGCGGGTCGCGACGACCACCGCGTCGATCTCGTCGATGCCGGCGAACTGGCCGATGGCCCGGATCGCGACCTCGCTCTTCGCCTCGCGGATCGAGCCGGCGCTCGCGTTCCGGTTCGCGGCGGCGAGGGTGGCGACGAGGTCGTCGACGGTCAGGCCCCGCTGGGCGAGCCGCGTCGCGTCGAAGCGAACCTGCACCTCGCGCTCGCGACCGCCGAGCACGCCGACCTCGGACACGCCGTTCACCCGCTCGATTCGCGGCTTGATCCGGTCCTCGGCGAAGTCCTGCAGCGTACGGATGTCGAACGCCGCGTCGTCCTCGCCGGCCTCGAGGACGATCCACGCGATGTAGTCCTTGTCCTGCGGGTCGCTCGCCTCGACCACCGGCTGGTCGACGCCCGGCGGGTACGAACCGACCTGCCGCAGGCGGTCGCTCACCTCGCGAAGCGCCGCGTCCTGGTCGGTGCCGACCGCGAACTCGAGCCGGATCTGCCCGGTGTTCTGGCTCGACTGGCTGGTCACCTGCCGGACGCCGGCCACGCCCTGCAGCTTCTCCTCCTGCTTCTCGACGATCGAACGCTCGACCTCGGCGGGGCTCGCGCCTTCCCAGAAGGTCGACACGCTCACGATCGTGCTCTCGACGGTCGGCGTCAGCTGGATGGGCAGCGTGCGCAGCGCGAGCACGCCGGCCAGCGTGACCAGGAACACGCCGACGACGACCGTGACGGGATGCCGGACGCTTCCCTCGACGAGCTTCACCGCGGGCTCCCGGCCGGCGTCGCGGCGACGGAGGCCATCGGCATGAGGCGCTCGTTGCCCTCGACCACGACCGTCGCGCCGGGCGCGAGCGGGCCGGGCTCGAGCGCCACGCCGTCACCGAAGGGGAACGCGACCCGCACCGGGACCGGCATGGCGCGGCCGTCGACGATCGAGTACACGATGGGGCTGGTGCCCTGCCAGACCAGCGCGTCCTTCGGCACGACGGTCCACGGCCGCGACTCGCCCTGCGCGACGAACGCCTCGAGGGAGAGGCCGGGGGCGAGCTCGCCGCCATCGTTCGCGACGTCGACGATGACGCGGAAGGTGCGGGCCCGCGGGTCGACCTCGGGAATGATGCGGAAGCCGACCGCGATGACCGCGACGCCATCGACGGTCTGCACCGCGGCGGCCGGTCCGTCGAGGCGTCCGCCCGCATCGAGCACGGCGGCGATCGACCGGGCGGCGGTCCACAGTTCCTGCGGCGCGTCGAACCACGCCTCGAGCCGCGAGGTCTCGGCGAGATCGACGACGGGCGCGCCGTCGGCGACCCAGCCCCCGACCTCGCACCGCTTCGCGAGCACGGTTCCCGCGAACGGCGCCCGCACCTCGAGGTCGGCGAGTCGCTCCGCGAGCAGGTCCGCCTCGCTGCGGATCACCTCGGCGGCACGTCGGGCCTGCTCGGCCGAGGCCTTGGCGATGGCGACGGCGCTCTCCGCATCGAGCATCTCCCGTGGGTTCGTCGCGCCTTCCTCGGTGGCCGAGGCCATGAGCGCCAGCGTCCGCTCGGCGAGCGCCACCGAAGCGGCACGCTGGGCCACCGTCGCCTCGGCGGCCGCGAGGGTCGCCTGATTCGACGCGAGCGCCAGCCGCAAACGGCGGGCATCGAGCCGCGCCAGCACCGCGCCCGCCTCGACCGCATCGCCCTCGCGGACCAGCACCTCGGCGACGATCCCGCCCTCCTCGGCGGCGACGGTCACCTTGCGGGCGGCCCGCAACTCGCCGAAGACCTTGCGACGCGGGGCGAGCGACGATCCCTCGGCGATCGCGACCTTCACCGGCGTCGGCGGCGGGGCCGAGGGCTCTTGCCCCGAGGCGGCAGAGGCGACCAGGACGGCGAGGGCCATCGCCGACCGGGGGAGGCAGAAGGTGGGGAACGCCATGGGATCGACATGGTACGGACACCGTGGATGCCGGTTGCGTCACCGGGAAATCGCTCAACGTCGTGTGGGGACCGATCCGATGACCCTCCGGAAGTGCCGG
>JBEIUL010000523.1:0-1888 GCA_040374395.1 Phycisphaeraceae bacterium | reverse complement strand
GGTCATCGACCGCCGCGGTGTCGATCGCTCCGCTCGTCTCGATGAGCACGGTGAAGCCGCGGTCGCAGAGAAGCCGCACGAGGTCGAACGCCCGCTTCTGGGCGAGCGGCTCGCCGCCGGTGAGTTCGACGAGCGGGCAGCCGGTCCGCTCCGCCTCGTCGATCAGCGATCGGATGGATCTCGGCGAGCCCTCGCGGAACGCGTACTCGGTGTCGCAGTAGCGGCATCGCAGCGGGCAGCCGGAGAGCCGGATGAAGAGGCAGGGGCATCCCGCCCACGTCGACTCGCCCTGGATCGAATGGAACGTCTCGTTCACCCGGAGCGACGCGTCACGCGGGTCGCCGCCCGTCGGGGCGGCCTCGGCCGGATCGTCGGTCAGGATCGGCAGGGGAGCGTCCATGGGGAAGAGCGTTCCGGAACGAAAGCCGCGGCGGCCGGTCGCCGCCGCGGATCGAGCATCGGCCTCGAATCGCCCCCCACTTCGCCCCAAGTTCTCCGGGAACCGCCGGCCGAGGCCGGCGGACCCGGGAATGCCCAGAAGAGGACTCGAACCTCCAAGGGATTTAACTCCCACCAGCACCTCAAGCTGGCGCGTCTGCCAATTCCGCCACCTGGGCTGCGGAACTTGGGGCGAGCCGGGAACTATAGCGGCCGTCCCGGGGTTCGCAAAGGCCTTCGGGGCCTGCGAAAGACCCCTCCCCGGGATCGGGGAGGGGTCGGATTCGAGGGCGGTCAGGGATCCGCGGGTCAGTTCGTCCAGTTCGCCAGGATGATCGCCATGTCCGTGGCGTTCGTGGTGCCGTCCCCGTTGAGGTCGCTCGGGCCGGTGAGGCCCCACGCCGCGAGCAGGGCCGCAAGGTCGGTGGCGTTGACGAGGCTGTCGCCGTTGAGGTCACCGAGGACCGGGGCCGTGCAGGTGTAGCCGCCCACCCGCACGTCGTCGACGCCCGCCTCGACCACGCTGCCGGGGTTCACGTCGCGGGCGAGGAAGCGGAGCCTCATCGTCGCGGTCGGCGTGACGAAGGTGTTGATGGTGAACTGCTTGAACACCCACGCGTTGGCGTTCTCGGCGACGTCCTCGAGCGTGACCCACGTCGTTCCGCCGTCGTTCGAGATCTGGATCGGCATCGAGTCGGTGTTCGGGTTCGCGCCGCGGTCGTTCGAGTACCAGCGCCAGTACGAGATCACCGCCGCGTCGTAGCCGGTCGCGTCGAAGACTTCGGAGATCAGCGTCGTCGTGCCGCCGTCGATGTCGGCCGCGCCGAGTCCTCCGCCGACCGCTCCCTGGCCGGTGATCCAGGCACGGACGCCCGGGGCCGGGGTGCGGTCATCCTCGGGCTGGGCCTGCGTCGCGTTCGGGTCGACGAGCACCCACTGGCCCGCCGTGGCGTTGTCGCCGGGGGCGCCCGAGGTGAAGAACACCAGGCTGTCCTCGAAGTTCCGCGTGAAGACCGTGACCTCGGTCGCGGCGCTCGTCGCGTCGTGGTACACGGCCGGGGCGTTCGCCGGGTTGGTGATCGTCGCGGTTCCCGACATCGCCGAGAAGTAGAACTGGACCTGGCTCAGGCAGGTCGTGGCCGGGACCGTGACGACGTACGCGTTCGTCCCGGTCGAGGTCATCGGGACCGCGGTGAACGCGCCGCTCGAGCCGGTCCGCCAGTGGAAGGTGCCCGAGTTCGGGTTGGGCTGGCCGCCGAGCGCCGTCACGTCCATCGCGACCTGCGTGGTCCCGTTCGGCATCACCGTCACCGGGATCCCGTTCGGGAACGAGAGGGCGATGAGCTGGAGGTCGGGCACCGGGATGCCGTGGCCCTCGAAGGCGTTGGCGATCTCGGTGTAGTGAGGCGTCCCGTTCCCGATGTCAGCATCGGTGTCGTCGAGGGTCAGG
>JBEIUL010000483.1:0-2126 GCA_040374395.1 Phycisphaeraceae bacterium | reverse complement strand
GGCCCGCGGCGAGGCCGTCGAGAACCACCGCCCCTGGCTCGACGCGGCGGCGACGCTCGGGTGCCATTCCATTCGCGTCAACGCGGCGAGCGAGGGAAGCGCCGAGGAACAGCGGAAGCTCGCGGCCGACGGGCTCGGTCGGCTCGCGGATCGTGCAAAGTCGCTCGGGCTGGACGTCATCGTCGAGAACCACGGCGGGCTGAGTTCCGACGGCCTCTGGCTCGCCGCGACGTTGCGGACCGCGGGTCGCGGGAACCTCGGCAGCCTTCCCGATTTCGGGAACTTCCGGCTTTCGCCCGATCGCTGGAGCGATCGCTACCGCGGGGTCGAGGCGCTCTTGCCGCTGGCGCGTGGGTGAGCGCGAAGAGCCACGATTTCGACGCCGCCGGCGACGAGACCTCGACCGACTATCCGCGGATGATGGCGCTGGTCGCGGCGAGCGGCTACCGCGGCGCGATCGGCGTCGAGTACGAGGGCGATCGGCTGTCGGAAGACGAGGGCGTGCGGGCGACGATCCGCCTGCTCGAGCGGCTCGGGTGCCGCAGGGCGGGGTGAGGGGTGAGTCGCCGGAATGACGAGGCCATGCCTCGTCGTGGATGAAAGCAGTGGCCGTACGGCGGTTGGGCTCGCGATGAACTCCCACCTCGTTCCGCGTCGGTCGCGGACCGACGCCCCCAAAAGTGAAGACAGGGGCCGTCTCGCGCGACGGACGTCCTGCCTGTCACTGGGGTGGGCGGTCCGCGACCGCCCTGGCTGGACGCTGATGCCGTTTGCGGATTGGTCACGCTACGAGCGCGTCGCGAGTCCCGCGTCGGCCGCGGGCCGACGCTCCCAAGCGTCGATGTTTCGACGTCTCGCGAGGCGCTCGCCCACCCCTCATCGCGGCTCCCACCCCGGCTTCGCCAGCTCGAAGCTCCTGAACTCGAACGCCGGCGACACCGTGCACCCCACCAGCACCCAGTCGCCGTCCGGCTCGGCCTTCTGCCACGCATGCGCCGGGACGATGCGCTGCGGTTCCTCGCCCCGGCCGAAGTCCTTCCCGAGCAGCTCGACGCGAGCCGCCTGACCCTCCTCGGCGATCGAGAGCCGCAGGGGGCCGCCGGCGTAGTGGTGCCAGATCTCGGCGGCATCCACGCGGTGCCACTCCGACCGCTGGCCGGCCTCGAGCAGGAAGTAGATCGCGGTGCCCGAGCCGCGGGTGCGGCCGTCGCCATCTCGCCAAGTCTCGCGGTACCAGCCGCCTTCCGGGTGGCGTTCAAGTCCGAGGCGGCGGATCAGATCAGTGGCGGCGGTTGAGGAGGACATGTCGGCGGAGCGTACCGGAGGCGAGGAACGACGAGGCCATGCCTCGTCGTGACCTTCACTCGGGGCTCGGTCGCGCGACGGCCATCGCCCGCACCGGCCGCCCGCCGGCGTGACCTTCGACCGCATCGTGCTTCGACGACGAGGCATGGCCTCGTCGTTCCGGGCGGGGTGTTGTCGCGGCTCGGGCCCGTGATAAACGCCTCGCCCGCCCGGCGTCGGTCAATCCCGCCGCTCCACCCGCCCGCCGCGGTCGCAGGCCGGGTCCCGGCCCCACCCCCTCGCGTACCATCTCCGCCCTTCGCCCCGTCCCTGCATCCTCCCCCCATGAACACCTCGCCCGCCCCCGCCGGAACCAGTCGCCAGGCCGCCATCCTCGTCACCGGGGCCGGCGGCGAGATGGGCCACGGCCTGCTTGAACGCCTCGCCACGCGAGCCTCCGCCCGCGGGCAGCGGCTGGTCGCCATGGACGTCCGCGAGCTGCCCGCCGACACTCGGGCGGTCTGCGAGCAGGCGATCGTGGGCGACATCTGCGACCGCGGCCTGCTCGAGCGTCTGCTCGCCCAGTACGAGATCCACGAGGTCTTCCATCTCGCGGCGCTGCTCTCGACCCGCGGCGAGTTCGCCCCCGAGACCGCCCACGCGGTGAACGTCGTCGGCACCGTCAACCTCCTCCGCCTCGCCGCGGAAGAAAGCCGCTCGCACGGGAAGCCGGTCCGCTTCCTCTTCCCCTCGTCGATCGCCGCCTACGGCATCGCCGACCTCGCGACGAAGGCGAAGGCGGGTCGCGTGCGCGAGGACCAGCACCTCGAACCGCAGACGAT
>JBEIUL010000494.1:0-2069 GCA_040374395.1 Phycisphaeraceae bacterium | reverse complement strand
CGAGCGGACGACGCGGCCGGCGGCCCGCCGCGGTGCCGGCGGCGGGGGCGACGGGATGGCGCGCGGCGATGCCGGAGGAGCTTCGCGAGGCGATCCGCACGCCGGCGGGGGCGCGGGCGGCGTGCTACGCGGTGGCGTGGAACCCCGAACGGTCGGAGGAGTTCGGGCGGCTCATCGCGACCCGCGATCCCGAGGCGTTCGCCGTGCTGCCCTCGATCGCGGCGAGGGTCTCGAAGTTGCGCGACGACCGGCAGGTCGCCATCGTCGATCTCGCGGCGCCGGCCCTGGTGGCCGCGGGGCCGGATGCGTTCCGCGATTTCCGCGAGTCGATGCGGCTGGCGATTCGCGATGACGGCGAGGTGCACTTGCGCGAGTGGGCGATGTTCGTCGCGTTGCGGCGCCACGTCGAGGAGAAGCTCGTGCCGCCACCGCCGCCGGCCCGCGGGAAGCGAACCGTCGAGCAGGTTGCCGAGCCGCTGCGGACGGTCCTGGCGTTCGGGGCCGCGACCGCCCAATCGCCGGTGACGGCGTTGGCGGGGTTCCGGGCGGCCTACGAGGCTCTCGGGTTACGGGCACCGTCGCTCGGCGAGGGCGGTGATCGAAACGTCGCCGCCCTCGACGGGGCGCTGAAGGAGCTCGCGGCGCTCGACGTCGTCCTTCGCGAGTCGATCGTCCGGGCGTTCGCGATCGCGGTCGCCCGCGACGGAGAGGTCGCCCCGTCCGAACACCTGCTGCTGCGGGGCGTCGCCGAGTCGCTGGCCGTTCCGGTGCCCGCGGTCGCGGCGGGTTGAGGCGCGGCGTCGAGTTCAGGCCGCCTCGAGCCCGGCCGGGCCGCACTCGCGGAGCGCGACGTCGGCGCTCACGTCGGTCCAGGCGACCAGCATGAACGCGGCCAGATGCAGGTCGACGGCCAGCAGGTTCTCGCCGAGCAGCCAGAGCAGGACGTCGGGCGACGGCGCAAGCCCGGCGAGCCGGACGCCGCTGGTGTGCGTGATGCGATCGTCGCGCCGCGCGATGGCGAAATGACCGACGATCCGCGGGGCGTTCGCGCTGGCCGCGAGGGCCGCGACCTCGTGCCGGCGTCCGGCGGGGATCTCGATCGGCAGGATCGAACGGAAGGCGACGCACTCGCGGTCCTCGTCGATCTCGACGAGGCATTCCCATTCCGAGCCGGTCGATTCGATGCGGTAGACCGCGGGCCGGTCGGCGTCGGGACCCGAGACGCGGGCCAGCGGCACGGCGCGCCCGCGGAGGGCGTCCTCGACCGAACGGACGAAGGGAAAGCGGGCCGGATCGGGCGGGAGGGGCGTGGCGGCAGCATTCACGCCGGCCTCGGGCGGGACTTCGGTCATGCGGGATGGATCCAGGAGTTCCGGCGTTTCGGGAGGAGGTGCGGCGACGCCGAACGGCCGCAGGGGCCGTCGTACGCCGGCGACCCATCGCGGTTCTTTCAATTGGGGACTTTTCCGACCAATATCGCTCGCCGCCGCTCACTCGCCCAGGAACTCGATGAGATCCTCGGTCAGGCGGTGGTGCCGCGTTGCGATCGGCCTCGGCGGGCAGGTCGGCGAGCGACTCCAGCTCGTCGTAGGTCGCGGCGGCCTCGTCCCAGACGCGCCGGGCGAGCTTCGGCAGCGGATTGTCGTCGGCGTGGCCCTTGAGGAGCGGCGTCGCGATCCCGTGGCGCAGCTCGGCCGCATTCCCCTTGATCCCGAGCCGTTCACCGAGCAACGCGGGCAGCCGGTCGACCGCGGCGGCGAGGGCGTCGACGTTCAGCAACAGGCACCGCTCTCGGTGGCGCCGCACGAAGTCGAGCAGCCTCCGGTTGTAGAAGTTCCAGATCGACCAGGCCAGCCCCGGATTCCGCAGGAAGACCTCGGCGCCGAGTTGCTGCCTCGAATCGGCTATCCATCCGGGCGCGTGGGGATGGAACAGGTAGTACGGCGTCGTTTCGCCGAGCCGCTGCCTCCGGCCCGCGGCCCTGAACCGCTCGCGATACCAGTCGGGCGGACGGTCGAACCGCCGCGAGAAGTAGTGCAATTCCTTCTCGTCCGGCAGGTGCACGCCGG
>JBEIUL010000302.1:0-3799 GCA_040374395.1 Phycisphaeraceae bacterium | reverse complement strand
GGCCTGGTGATCACCGCGGTGTCGCCGGTCACCGGCCCGGTCGGGGGCGGTACGACGATCACCATCACCGGCGCGAACCTCGCGACGGCGACATCGGTGCGGGTCGGCGGCGCGGCGGCGACGTCGGTTTCGGTCGTCGACGCGAACACGGTGACCGCGGTCACGCCGCCCGGATCGGAAGGTACGACGGGTGTCGAGATCACCACGCTCGGCGGCACCGCGACGCGGGCCGGGGCGTTCACCTACGGCTCGAGCTCGACGTGGTTCGCGGTGATCGAGCATGCGCCCGATCCGACGGTGGTGACCGACGCGGCGCTCCGCGCGGCGATCGTGGCCACCGGTCTGCCTTGGCGGGTGCGTGACCATTCGAGCCAGATCGAGATGCTGCTCGTCCCCCCTGGCACATTCACCATGGGGTGCTCGGATTCGCAACAGTCCGGCTGCGACGCCGACGAGAGCCCGGCCCGCTCCGTGACGGTGACGACCGCGTTCTATCTTGGTCGCTTCGAGGTGACGCAGGCCGAGTGGACCGCGGTCATGGGCTCGAATCCGTCGCGGTTCACGACCGCCAGCCCGCAGGTGGCGGCGGGGGAGATCCCGCTGCGTCCGGTCGAGCAGGTCTCGTGGACCATGGTCCAGTCGTTCAATTCGGCCACCGGCCTGCGGCTGCCGACCGAGGCGGAATGGGAGCTCGCGTGCCGCGCGGGCACGACCACGGCCTTCCACTCATTCCCCGCGCAGCCCGCCGGGACCGACGACGAGGCCCTGCTCGGCTCGATCGCCTGGTTCGACGGGAACTCGAACGGCCAGACCCGGCCGGTCGGGCGAAAGGCGGCGAACGCCCTCGGCTTCCACGACATGTCGGGGAACGTCTGGGAGTGGGTGAACGACTGGTGGTCGGCCACCGCGTACCAGTCATCGCCGTCGAGTGACCCGGCCGGTCCGGCGACGGGTCAGTACCGCGTCCTGCGCGGCGGATCGTGGGGTGGTGTCGCGGACACCTGTCGTTCGTCGAACCGCGCGGACCTCGTGCCCGGTGTGGTCGGCCTGCGGAACGGCGGTTTCCGGGCGGCGAGGACCCCGTGAGGCGAACGGTCGTAGACCCCGACCCAGGCGACTGTCCCGACCTGCCCCGCATCTTCGAATGGTCGCTCGCTTCGACCCTGCCGTTCCCGTCGGCGATCGCGAGGCAAGGAGGACCGTCCTCCACCCGTGCGATCCATGGAGTCCGGGCTTCCGATGGCACTGGACCCCGCGATCCTCGGCTCGTCGCGTTGCGAGGGGCGGTTCCAAGTCCCTCTCGAGCCCTCCGTTCCCGCCAGGGAACCCGGGCCAATCTTTGGAATGTCGCATGATGCCCCATTCCGCCCAAGTCGCCCAACTTCCGCCGAGATACGACGGAAACCGACGGAAATCGCCTTCACCGGCTCGGTATGCGCGGCAGACTGTGCGAAGGCCGGATCGCGGTCCGTCGTCCCGCCGGAAGGTCCGGTCTCGATGTGTGCATCCCGATTCGGGCCGAGCCCCGAGGAGCGTCGCGTGCCGTCCTTGTGTTTCCCTCCGACCGTGTTACTCGCCCTCGCACTCGCCTTCGTCGTGGCTTGTCCGGCCTCGGCCGGCGTGACCTCGCCGCAGCTCACCGTGCAGGTCACCGTGCAGGGCGACGCGCCGCAGTCGGTGAGCTCGACCTCGGGCGTGCCGGACGGCGGCGGGGCATACACCTACGTCGGAGGCGTCGCGTCCAGCCCGGGCGGCGGCTGGTCGGTGGACTGGATCCTGACCGGCAACGACACCTCGGTACTGCCTGGCAGCCCATCGATCACCAACGACTTCGCGATCACGAACACCGGCGACGCGACGCGGATCTTCCAGATACTCGTCACCTTCGCGTCGCCCGTGCAGGTCACGCCGGGGCCCGAGACCCTCTTCTGGGTGACGCTGATTTCCGGCACGCTGACCTCTCTGGACGGGGGGCTGTCGTCCCTTGCCGGGAACGAGCCGTCCCTGATCGAGGGACAGATCAACGGAAGCGCCGTGGCGCTCAACAATCCCGCCTTCCCGAGCACGACTACCGTCTCGTCCTCGGGGGGCTCGATCAACACCTACGGCGGTCCCGTCCCCGGCGGCCCGGACGTCGCCACGATCGGATACCTGATGTCGTTCTCGCTGTCGGGCCGCAGCGCCGCGACGTTCACCGGCTCGTGGTCGGGGACGGTGGTGCCGGCGCCGGGCGGCGCGGCGGCGTTCGTGCTCGCGGGATTCGTGGGGCTCGTCCGGCGGCGACGGAGCTAGGGACCGGACGTCCGCGGCCCCCGCCGGTCGCGTCAAGGACTCTGATCGAACGGGTCGCCGTCGAGGAAGTTCCCGTCATGACCTTCGAGATCGCGCACGCCCAGGATTTCCCGATGGAACTCGCCCTCGTCCCCAAGAAGGTCAAGGGGGCGTACCGCTCGATCGTCACCGGCGTGCTGGTCACCGAGCCGGACCGTCCCGCCCCGCCCCGGGTGAAGCGGCTCGAGCGGGTCGCTCTCATCGGTCCACCCGTTATGAGAGTCTGAGCATGTTAACGACCTGTCCCTCGATCGGCGGTGCCGAAGCGCAGGCGAGCTCGGCGAGCCGGAGCGGAGGCTCCGCTGGGCATCTCGCCGCGAAGGCCGCAGGGGTCAGCCTGCCCAAAGCCCTCTGGATGCGACGGTGGTCGTAGTGGAGAAGCCATCGTTCGACGAGGTATCTCGCCTCCGCCAAGGTGTCGAAGATCTCCGAGGACAGCAACTCGTCCCGCAGGCGGCCGTTGAAGCTCTCCACGATCCCGTTCTGCCGCGGTGATGCCGTATCGATGTAGAGCGTCCCCGTGCCGCTCTCCTTGACCGGGTCGCTCGCGTCGCGGATGAGAGCGACCAGTGCAGCCGCCGGTTCAGCTCGGGAACCGGGGGAAAGACCATCCGTCGACGAGTCTCACGCCGGCGGTCGGCGTCGGCGGCTCGACGCAAGCCCTGCCAATGCGAACGTTGCGAGGACGCCCGGTGCGGGCACGGTGAAGACGGACGAGTAGCCGGGCAGTTCCCGCGTCGACTCGTCGCCGTTCCCCCAGATGCCGAGCGTCGAGTACGGAGGGAAGAACGGACCCTGCGGGTAGCTGTAGACGTTGAACTCGCTTCCGGAAGCACCGGCAAGCAGCGCGCCCGAAACCATGTTGTCGAAGTCGCCCGGGGTGAGGGTGCTGAGGTTGAAGTTGAAGAGAATGTCCGCGATGCCGCGTTGGACGCCGCCGATCGACTGCACGGCGCCGCCCGACACGATGTTGTCGGTGTAGACCACATCCTCGCCGCTCAGGAAGCTGATGCTCCAGTCGGTGAGATCGCCCTGCTGGACGTTGCCTCCGCTCAGGCTGGTGGACCAGCTCATCCGCACCTGCGTCACATCGGGCGTCGTGACGGTGTAGGGGGTGTTGAGCGTGTACACGGTGAGGTAGACACCCGCGTCCGCGGCAGTCGCCGAAGCCACGGTCGCGCCGCCCGCGAGGGCGTAGGCAGCCAGGCGGCGACTCGGGAACGAAATCCCTCGGGCCGTAACGCGTGAAGTCGGGGCGCTCGTGATCGGATCGATTCGGTGCATGAGTGGTGCCGTGAGGTTCGAGATGAGATGAGTCGTGATCAGGTGGCTTCGCCGCTGCGGTCACCGCGGGAGTCTTGCGAAGGTAGTCGCCCATGACGGTGAAGCAAGTTCAGATCGGGCGGAATTCCGAGAGGGATCGGTCCGCACTCCGGGATCGGACGTGGCACGGATGCACGGTCCGGTC
>JBEIUL010000558.1:0-1705 GCA_040374395.1 Phycisphaeraceae bacterium | reverse complement strand
GATGCGGGCGACGTCCTGGATCGGGCCGAGCGCCTCGGCGAGCTCGTCGTCGAAGCGCTCGTCGCCGACGATCGCCGCGACCGCCGAATGTCGGGCCTCGATCGCGGTGCGGTCGAGCAGGGGGAAGCAGATCCAGTTCCGCAACAGCCGCCGGCCCATCGCGGTCCGGGTGCGGTCGATCGTCGCGAGCAGCGATCCGTCGGTGGCGCCGCTGCGGAGCGTCCGCTCGAGCTCGAGGCTGCGGAGCGTCGTCGCGTCGAGGGCGACGCGGTCACCGGCGCTCTCTCGCCGCGGCGGCCGCAGGTGCGAGAGCCGCGAGGTTCCGCCCGCATCGGGCTGCCGGTCGGCGAGGCAGCGCAGCAGGGCCCCGGCGGCGATGGTCGCGGCGTCGGTCTCGCGCAGGCCGAAGCCCTCGAGGCTCGCGACGCCGAAATGGCCGCGGAGGGCGTCGGCGGCGTCCCTCGTTCGGAACGTCCACGCCGGCCGCGGCGAAAGCGACCCGGGCCGCGCGACCCGGATCGCGTCGGCAAAGGCGGGCAGCGAGCCGTCGGTCTCCTCGGCGACGATCGTCTCGGCGGGGGAGAGGCGGACGAGCTCGTCGGCGAGGCGTTCCGCGGGCGTTTCCACCACGCGGAACGAGCCGGTCGAGAGCTCGGCGAGGGCGATCGCCGCGACGCCGCCCGCGATCGCCACCGCCGCAAGCTGGTTCTCGCGGCCTTCCTCGAGCAGCGACTCGTCGACGAGCGTGCCCGGCGTCAGCACCCGCGTCACGCCGCGGTCGACCACGCCCTTCGCGTCCTTCGGGTCCTGCAGCTGGTCGCAGATCGCGACGCGGTGCCCCATCTCGACCAGCCGTCGCAGGTAGTTCTCGGCCGAATGGAACGGCACGCCCGCCATCGCCATGCCCTTGGTCCGCTCGGTGAGCGTCAGCCCGAGGGCCCTGTGGATCACGACCGCGTCGACGTCGAAGAGCTCGTAGAAGTCGCCCATCCGGAAGAACAGCAGGCACTCCGGATGCTCGCGCTTGAACCGCAGCCACTGCTGCATGGCGGGCGTGCGGTAGAGCGGGTTCGCGGCGAGGGCCTCGGGGTCGGCGCCGCCGAGCCGCGCGGGGCGGCTGGGGGAGGCGGGTTCGGCGGAGGCGGGCGGCGCGGCCGGGACGGTCATGGCCGGGCCGAGTATAGGGAGCGGCGGGGGGCGATTCGGCGCGGCCGGGACCGCTCGAGACGCTTGCCAAAAACACCACCGGCGACCCGAAGGTCGCCGGTGGCAGTGGAGCGGATGAGGATCGAACTCACAACCTCTTGAATGCGATTCAAGCGCTCTCCCAGTTGAGCTACCGCCCCAAGTGGGAAGACGCGGAGTATAGCGTGGAGCCCCCGATGGATGGGGTCGCGGATGGTCGTGGGCTCCCGGACCTCCAGGCGACGGGGGCATCGTCCGTCGCGGGCCGTTGCGGGCTGAAACGGTGCCGATCCGGCGGGCATCGGCCGCCCCGGAGTATCATTCGACCCCTCGCGACGGTCCGAACGGCGGTCCGGCGGGGCCTCCCGGGGCCGATCGGCATCGCCCCGACCGTCCACGCGTCGAGCCCACCTCCGATGACCTTCGGCCCCCAGATCGCCCTCTACACGGTCCTCATCGTCGCCGCGTCGCTCGTCGGCGGCATGCTGCCGGCGATCCTCCGCCTCGGCCATCGGGGCCT
>JBEIUL010000223.1:0-4768 GCA_040374395.1 Phycisphaeraceae bacterium | reverse complement strand
GACCCGGAACCTCAGCGGCAGTCCATCGCCATCACCGCCCTCGCCCGCCGTCGCCGCGTCGGCCGCGAGGGTTTCCCGGGCAATCGCCGAAAGTTCCTGCATCGTGATCCCGAGCGACCGGTCGCACGCCGACAGCACCGCAAGCGCGAGCCACAGGAAGCATCGATTGCCGTACGGAGGCTCGATCGGAGCCTTGAGTCGCCACGCGAAGAGCGATGCCGCCTGCCCGGCGACCGGTGCAGGCATCGCGAGGGCCGCGGACACGAGAAACGCGACACTTCCCTCGAGGCCCCAGAAGTCGTTTCCGGCGCACGAAGGCTCGCCGGACGCTCGCACCAGCACCGCACTCGCGAGCGATGGCGTCACGAGGTCGGGCACCGCACCGCGCAGCCATTCGCGCACCGACGTCTCGCGTCCCGCGAGGCTGGCCAAGGCCAGGTTCTCGAGGTCCTGACTGTCGATGCCCGGCTCGAACCCGCCACGCTCGCGCAATCCCCGGAGCAGGTCGGCCGTGCCTTCCTGTCCCCAGCCGCCGTCCGCCGCCGCGATGGTCGCGATCGCCCCGTCGCCGCCCATGCGGAAGAGCGTCGAGATCAGGGCATCGGGATCGGGACGGAAGAGGGCGACACGTTGAGCCGGTGCGGTCATCGCCATCCGCTCACTTGATCAGCCGGAAGAACATCGGATAGCGGATCAGCTCGCCGTTCGAGGCCTTCACGGCGCCGATGATCCCGTAGACCAGCGTGAGGACCCACATCACGATCCAGACCAGCACCCCGATGTAGATGCACGCCAACGGCAGGGCCGCGACGCAGACGATCGCGGTGAAGATCTTCCAGTTCATGACCTCCTTGCCGTGGGCGTCGATGACGGGATCGAGGCGATTCGACAGCCAGAGCACCAGGGCGAGGATGAGCCCGACCGGCCAGAGCAGGCAGTCGATCACGCCGCTGACGTGCAGCAGGACGAGGATGCCGCCGTTTCCGTTCGCACCGGAAGCGGCCGCGCCGGGCGGATACGGATCGACCGGCGGCGGGAACCCCTGCGGCGAGAGCGGCGGCGTCGGCACCGGCGGCGGGCTGATCGCGGCGACGATCGCGGGGTCGCTCGCGAGCGACTTCCACTCGGCGCCCCCCTCCGGGCAGGCCATCCAGTCGCTGACCCCGCCCGAGCGGCGGACGGTCGCGATGAGTTCCGGCCAGGCGAACGGCCCCAGCGGCTTCATGCCGGGCCGGGCGAGCCACCAGCGGGTCGGGGTGCCGGAAGAGGCTGGAGAGGGATCGGTCGCGTCGGTCATGCCAACCTCCTTGGGAACGGACGGTAGCGGTTTCGGCAGGGGGCAGCGGTGGGCGACCGGCGGGGAAGGATCGACTTTTCGTTCGGGTCCTGTCAGGGGGCAGCGGGTCGGGGGTAGGCCGGTCTCGCCTGACCGGAGTACCTGTCCATGGTCCAGTTCTCCCGATCCTTCGCCACTACCAACCTGCCCTCGATGCCCGTCCGCACCACCGTCCGACGCCTCCGCGTCGATCGCCAAGGCCTGATCTACGACCCACGAGGCGTGGTGCGAGGCGTCGCTGGCGACCGTCCGGACCTCGCGACCATGCTCGCCGCGATCGTCGTGGACGAGGCGGAACTGGCCGAGGCCGGCGATCTCGACCGGCTGCGGGAGTCGATCGCCGCCCGGTCGATCGCCGTCGGCGAGCCGGATCCGACCGATCCGTTCGCGGGAGGACGGGATCTCGTGGAGGTCCTCGAGGAACGGCTCGGAGCGGCCGCGTGCCGCGAGATCGATCTGGGAATCGTCGACATCGGTGACGAGTTCGAGCCATGCCTCGCGGCGCACCTCGGCGGAAACGTCGCGGAGTTGCGCCGACTGGTGCGGAGGGCGTTCGTGCCGTTCGAGGTGGCGGACGAGTGATGGGCGTCGTGGCGACCGTCGGACGGCGGCCGACGAGGGTCGCAAGACGCCGAGACGCCAAGTCGCCAGAATGCCAAGTCGCCAGAATGCCAAGTCGCCAGAATGCCAAGACTCGTTGACCCGCCACGCGACGCCTCCTGACGCACCCCACCCGGAACGACGGGGCCATGCCCCGTCGGGGAAGCACACGGCGGCCGATGGTCACGAAGGCGAAAGGCCGGTGCCGGCGATGGCCGTCGCGCGATGTCGCCCCGCGTGAAGGTCACCGCGAGGCATGGCCTCGTCGTTCCGGGCCCGGGCGCGAGACGTCCCTTGCGTTCATCCGGAGCGGCCGCCGGCCGAGGCCTTCGCGCGATCCAACCCCGCGTGAAGGCGACGACGTGGCATGGCCCCGTCGATCCGGGCCTGCCCGACACTCCGCTACACTCGCGTCGTGACGACGGCGAGCCCCGAACCGCATCCGAAGCGCTGGCTCGTGCTGCTGGCGATGACCGGATCGCTGGCGATGATCTTCCTCGACGTGACCGTGGTCGGGGTCGCGTTGCCGCGGATGCGGAGCGGGCTCGGGCTGTCGGACTCGCAGGCGGTGTGGGCGATGAACGCCTACACGCTGACGCTCGCGTGCCTCGTGGCCCTTGGAGGCCGCGTGGCCGACCGGTTCGGGCGGGTGCGGTGCTTCACGACGGGCGTCGCGCTCTTCGCCCTCGCGAGCCTCGCGTGCGGGGCCGCGACGGGGCCGGAACTGCTCCTCGCGGGCCGCGTGCTGCAGGGCGCGGCGGCGGCGCTCATGCAGCCGTCGTCGTCGTCGATCGTGATCGACTCGTTCGGGCCGGGCGAGCGCGGGAAGGCGATGGGCGTCTACATCGGGATCCCGATGGTGTTCCTCGCCCTCGGTCCGCTGGTCGGCGGCGTGCTGACCGAGTGGGTCTCGTGGCGGGCGAACTTCCTCGTGAACCTGCCGGTTGCCGCCGTCGCGATCGTCCTCGTGACGATGACGGGGCCTCGCGAGGTGCGCGATCCCGGCGACCGGATCAATCCCGTCGGCAGCGCCTGGCTCGTCGTCGCGCTGGGCACGTTCGTCTGGGGCCTGCAGGAAATCGGGGCGCACGGCTGGCGGGATCCGGTCCCGGTCGCGAGCCTTGTCCTCGGCGCCGTCGGTCTTCTCGCCTTCGTCCGGGCCGAGACCCGTCGCGAACGCCCGCTGCTGCGGCTTGCGCTCTTCCGCGACCGTGGGCTGCTCGTCGCGGCGGCGGTGCTCTTCTGCCTGCAGTTCGCGATGGCCGGCCAGGTGCTGTTCGGATCGATGTACCTGCAGGCGGCGCTCGGCTTCGCTCCGGCCAAGGCCGGGGCGGCGCTCCTGCCGATGCTGGCCCCGGTCGTGGTCACCGTGCACGTCGCCGGACGGCTGTACGACCGCGTCGGGCCGCGCGGTCCGGTGCTGCTCGGGACGGCGCTCGCGGCGGCCGGGCTGGCGATCGAGGCGATCGCGATGCCGGGGCTTTCCTACCTGCCGATCGCGCTCGGCATGGTCACGCTCGGGCTCGGCCTCGGCTTCGCGATGGGACCGACGAACACCGACGCGTTGAGCCGCGTCGACAGCGCATCGCGGCCGCAGGTCAGCGGCGTGCTCGGAACCGTGCGGCAGGTCGGTGGCAGCGTCGGGATCGCGGCGTTCGCGGCGGCGACCGGGGCGACGCAGCTCGCGCTCCTCGGCGATCGGGCCGACGATCCGACCTTCTCGCTCGCGTCGAGCGGCGACCTCGAGGCCCTGACGACGATCGCGGGCGACCCGGCCGTACACGCCGACGCGATCTCGATCCTCGCCCGCTCGACCGCGGCCGGCTACGGCTTGGCCGCCCTCGCGGTCTTCGCCGCGTTCCTCTTCGCCCTTGCGGGCCTCGAGCGGAAGCGACCCGCCGACGCGACTCAGCGCGGCTGAAAGCCCATCTCTTCAGGCGTCTGGTAGCCCGGATCGGGCTGGCCCCAACTGCCCTGCGCCTCGCGACGGCCCGCCTCGAGCTCGCCTTGCATCCGGGCCTCCTCGGCCTTGATCTGGCGGATCGTGTCGTTGGGGTCGTTCGACGACGAGAAGCCCGCCTCGCCCGAACCCTTCCCGCTGCAGGCGGAAAGCACGACGGCAGCGAACGCCAACGGCACGACTTCGATGAAGGTCCGGCGCATCCCGCCACGATACCGCTTGCCACGCCGCGGCGATCGCGTCACCCGTCCCGCATGGATCCGACGCCGCGTCCCATCGCTTCCCGCCGTGACTTCCTCGCCGCCTCGGCCGCCCTCCTCGCGGCCGGTCCGCTCGCCGGAAAGACCGCCGCGAATCCGCCGGCCGCGCCCGCGGCCGACGGCTCGCTCGTCATCGCCCACCTGACCGACGTCCACGTGCAGCCTGAGCTGCGGGCCCAGGAAGGCCTGACCGCCTGCCTCGAGCACGTCCACTCGCTGAAGCGGCGACCCGACCTCATCCTCGGCGGCGGCGACATGGTGATGGACGTCTTCGCGAACGACCGCAGCCGCGCCGACCTGCTCCGGAAGTGCCTCGCCGACGGGTTCAAGGGCTGCGAGATTCCCGTCCGCCACTGCGTCGGCAACCACGACGTATACGGCTGGAACAAGGAACTGAGCAGGACCACCGGCGTCGAGGCCGACTGGGGCAAGAAGTGGGCCCTCGAGACCTTCGGGCTCGAGAAGGCCGCCTACTCGTTCGACCACGGGGCCTGGCACTTCGTCGCCCTCGACGGCGTGCAGACCGACGGCGGGAAGGGCTACCTCGCGCGGATCGACGACGCCCAGCTCGAGTGGCTCGAGGCCGATCTCGCCGCGGTACCCGCGGGGCGG
>JBEIUL010000476.1:0-2175 GCA_040374395.1 Phycisphaeraceae bacterium | reverse complement strand
GCCGAGCACGCCGGCCATCGCCTGGAACGCGACGCGGACGATGTTGTTGAGCGGCTGCTGCTCGGTGAGCGAGCAGCCGGCGGTCTGCACGTGGGTCCGCATGAGCATCGAGCGCGGGCTCTTCGCCCCGAAGCGGTCGCGCATCGCGTTCGCCCAGATGCGGCGGGCGGCCCGCAGCTTGCAGATCTCCTCGAAGAACTCGTTGTGGGCGTTGAAGAAGAACGAGAGCCGCGGGGCGAAGAGGTCGACGTCGAGGCCGCGCTTCAGGGCGGCTTCCACGTACTCCATGCCGTCCCGCAGGGTGAACGCCAGCTCCTGCGTCGCGGTCGATCCCGCCTCGCGGATGTGGTAGCCCGAGATCGAGACCGAGTTCCACTTCGCGGTGTTCCGGGCCGCGAACTCGATGGTGTCGACCACGAGCTTCACGCTGGCCTCGGGCGGGTAGATGAACTCGTTCTGCGAGTGGAACTCCTTCAGGATGTCGTTCTGCAGCGTGCCGCCGAGCGAGTTCCAGTCGACGCCGCGCTCGCGGGCCATCGCGAGGTACATCGCCCAGATGACCGCGGCGGGGCCGTTGATGGTCTGCGACACCGTCACCTCGCCGACCGGGATGTCGGCGTAGAGGCGGTGCATGTCCTCGATGGTCGAGATCGCGACGCCGCAGCGGCCGACCTCGCCGACCGACAGCGGGTCGTCGGAGTCGCGGCCCATGAGCGTCGGCAGGTCGAACGCGGTCGAGAGGCCGGTGTTGGCCTTCGTGCCCTTCGCGTTCTCGAGCAGGTACTTGAACCGGCGGTTGGTGTCGTCGGCCGAGCCGAAGCCGGCGAACTGGCGCATCGTCCAGAGCCGGTCTCGGTACATGGTCTTGTGGACGCCGCGGGTATAGGGGAACTGGCCCGGCTCGCCGATCCGCGGATGGGCCCTCGCGGGGTCCTTCGGATCGGCGGTCTGCACGCGGTCGGGGCCGTAGAGCTCGTCGACGACGTAGCCCGAGATGGTCACGGTCTCGGGTTCGACCGGGGCGGCGGACGCAGGACGGACGGCGGGGGTGCTGGAAGCGGGAGTCATGGTGTTCGGCCTGGTTCCGGGAGTGAAGTCGACATCGTAGCCGGACGCGCCGGGAAACCCGCGTGTCCAGAAGGGAGATGGCCCTGAGATCGGCCGTTGGGGCGGAGCCGGTCGACGATTCGCGCAGGGCCGAGAACCGTCGGAACCAAGCGTCGAAAGGCCCGACGGGGCATGGCCCCGTCGTTCCGTGGGCGGGCGAGGCGGGCGGCTTGGGCCCCGGTCGTTTCCGCCGCAGCGCTTCGGCCGCCGCGTGGTTCAGTCCTTCGCCGGATACTCGTAGACGCCGCGGCCGGTCTTGTCGCCGAGCCGCCCCGCCTGCACGAGCTGCCGCAGCAGCGGGCACGGGAAGAACTTCGGGTCGCCCAGCTCGCGGTGCAGCACCATCATGATGTCGTGGCAGACGTCGAGGCCGATGAAGTCGGCGAGGCGCAGCGGGCCCATCGGGAAGTTGCACCCGAGCAGCATGATCTGGTCAATGTCCTCGGGCTTCGCGACGCCGCCCATCCAGGCGTGGAAGGCCTCGTTGATCATCGGCATCAGCACGCGGTTCGAGACGAAGCCGGCCCGGTCGTTCGCGGGGACCGGCGTCTTGCCCATCGCCTTCGCGAGCTCGATGGTGCGGGCGGTGGTCTCGTCGCCGGTGGCGATGCCCTTGATCACCTCGACGAGCTTCATGATCGGCACCGGGTTGAAGAAATGCATGCCGATCACGCGGGGCGCGTCGGCCCCGACCGAGCTCGCGATGTCGGTGATCGAGATGCTCGAGGTGTTCGTGGCGAGGACCACGTCGGCCCGGAAGGTCGCCTGCATCGACTTGAAGATCTTCTTCTTGAGGTCGACGTTCTCGGTGGCGGCCTCGACGACCCAGTCGGCCCCCTTCGCCTCGGCCATGTCGGTCACGTAGCAGATCCGCTTGAGGGCCGCGTCGGCGTCGGCCTGGGCCATCTTGCCCTTCTCGACGAGGCGGGCAAGCGACTTCGCGTGGCCGGCCTTCGCCTTGTCGAGGGCGGGCTGGCTGACGTCGACCTGGATCGCGCTGAAGCCGGTCTGGGCGGCGGTGAGGGCGATGCCGGAACCCATGGTCCCGGCTCCGATGACGGCGATGGT
>JBEIUL010000026.1:0-12673 GCA_040374395.1 Phycisphaeraceae bacterium | reverse complement strand
TCGCGACGAGGACGCGTGGGCGATGGGCCGCGATCTCGAGAAGCTCCGCGAGTCGCTCGGCGACCTGCGCGAACGTACGCAGGAACTCGGGCGCCGCACCGTCGGTCAGTCGGCCGACGGTCTTTCACCCCAGAATCGCGAGGAGCTCGATCGCCTCACCGATGGCCAGCGCGAGGCGGCGGCCGCGGCAAAGCAGCTGATCGACGACATGCGTAAGCGTGCCGACGGTCTCGAACGTACCGACCGCAGCCGGGCCGAGGCGATGCGGAGCGCCGCCGAGAAGGGCGAGCGCGGCCGCGTGGCCCAGAAGCTCGAGCAGGCGGCGGCGGAGAGCGGCGAGAACCGCCTCCAGCAGGCGGGCCAGTCGCAGGAGCAGGCCTCGCAGACGCTTGACGAGATGCAGGCGGCGCTCGAGGACATCCGCAAGGCCCGCGTCGAGGAACTCAAGCGAGCCCTCGAGAGCCTGATCCAGAGCATCGCCCGGCTCGTGAAGGCGAACGAGGATGAGCTCATCGAGCTCGCCCGACTCGATGCGACCGATCCAGAGGCCATCGCCGAGCGGGCCCGCGTCGTCGCGAAGCTCGCGCAGAACGCAAGGGCGGTCGCAGGCGAGGCCCGCGACGCGGGATCCGAGTCGGGTCGCGTGGCCCGCGTCGTCGATCGCGCGGCCGACAACCTCGGAACCGCGACGGCGGCGCTTCGGAAGTCGCCGCCGGAACTCACCGCCACGAAGACCGCGGAGGAACGCTCGCTCGAGCTGCTGCGCGAGGCTCTCGAGGCGGCCGAGAGGACGAAGGAGGAGGTCGAGGACCGCGAGGCCGAGCGGGAGCGGCGGGCGATCCTCGGCGAGTATCGCAAGCTCGCCGAGCGGCAGGTCGTCGTCCGCGACGCGACGATGGCGGCCCGCCCGGCGGACCCGACCGCGCGCCTCGACCGTCGTGCCCTCGTCGAGAGCCGGCGACTCTCGATCGCCGAGGCCGAGATCGGCAAGGACCTCGATGCGGTCGCCGAGGAGCACGAGGAGGTCGCGAAGTCGGGTGCGTTCCTCGAGGCGCACCGGCTGATCGGCGAGTGGACCTCGTCGGCGAGTCGGCGGCTGCAGGAGGGCGATCTCGGTGACGAGACCGTCGGCGAGCAGCAGCTCGTGCTCGACACGTTCGCCGGCCTCATCGAGGCACTGAACGAGGCCGAGCCCGATCGCGACCCCTTCGAGGAGCCGCAGGAAGAGAACGCCGCGGGCGAGGGTGGCGCGAGCGGAGCGGGCAGCCAGGGGGCGCTTCCGCCGATCGCCGAGCTGCGGCTCATCCGTGGCCTTCAGCAGCAGGCGCTCGAGCGGACCAAGCGGCTCTCGGTGCGGGGCGAGGGTGATTCCGAGCGTGCCGAACTTGACCGTGGGGCGATCGCGGGCCTGCAGCAGAAGCTTGTTGACCTTGCCGCCGAGGTCATCAAGAAGATGGAACCGGTCCAGGTCAAGCCCGACGATCCGGCGGAGGCGCCGCCGGTTCCTGAGTTCGGCCTCGGCCTGCAGGAGAAGCCGGCGCCCACCAAGCCGGAACCGCCGCCCGCGGCACCGACAACCGTCCCTCCGCCGGCCGCCGAACCGAAACCTCCGGAAGGCGGGTCGCTCGACGACCTGCTCGGCATCGAAGGCGAGAAGCAGGGCGATTCGGCGGCGATCGAGCAGGCCGGGAAGCGGATCGAACGCAAGCTTGACGAGAAGGAGCTCGAGGGCGTGCTCAAGCAGGCACTCGACTACATGAAGTTCTCCTCAGACCGCATCGCGAACCATCGCGACGTCGGGGTCGACGTGCAGCGGGCCCAGCAGGAGGCGATCGATCGCCTGGACATCCTGATCGAGCAGGCGAAGCGGCGTCGCCAGTCCTCCAGCAGCTCTTCCTCGTCGAGCCAGTCCCGATCGCAGGGCCAGGACCAGTCGCAGGCGAACAGCCCACAGCCGCAGCCCAACCAGCCGAGCGAAGGGTCGCAGCGGCAGGACGGTCCGGATGGACAGTCGACCGAGCCGCCCCCGCCCGAGGACGCGTCAGCGCCGGATCGGATGCTCGAGGAATCCGGCGCGGAATGGGGACGGTTGCCTCAACGGGTCCGCGACCTGATTCGGCAAGGGTCTCGCGACCGAATCTCGTCGGTCTACCGTCGGATGACCGAGGAGTACTACCGCCGCATGGCCGAGGACGCCGCACGATGATCGCCGGACGAGCGATGAGCCGCCCCCGTACCGGTGTGGCATTGTTGATCTCGATCGCCGCGATCGGGGCATCGGTCTCGGTCGCCGGCCAGGAGACGAAACCGCCCCCGCCATCGGAAACGCAAACGGGGCCGCCTTCGGTCCAGCCGGATCGCGAAGGCACCGAACGAATCGCCGGAAGCGCCCAGAACAACCCCGACGCGGTCGAGATGACGCCCCGCCTGGTCGAGGCGACGAACCGCGGCCTCGCCTACCTCGCGTCGCTCCAGAACGAGGACGGCTCATTCGGCCGCGGTCGTTACGGCCGGCATGTCGGGATCACCGGCCTCTGCGCTCTCGCGTTCATGGCGGACGGTCATGTTCCCGGCCGGGGCAAGTATGGCGACGCGGTGCGGAAGGCTCTCGAGTTCGTGGTCCGCAACTCGACCGACACGGGCCTGCTGGCCGCCGAGATGACCCACGGACCGATGTACGGACATGGCTTCGCGGCTCTCTTCCTCGGCGAGATCTACGGCATGAACCCCGAGGACGAGCGGGTCCGCGACGCGCTGACCCGGGCGGTCCAACTCGTGGTCAACAGCCAGAACGACGAGGGCGGCTGGCGCTACAACCCCGTGCCGTTCGACGCCGACGTGAGCGTGACCATATGCCAGGTGATGGCCCTCCGCAGCGCCCGCAACTCCGGCGTCAAGGTGCCGAAGGAGACCATCGACGCCGCGGTCCGCTACGTGCGGGCGTGCCAGAATCCGGATGGCGGCTTCCGGTACATGAAGGACACCGGCGCGAGTGCCTGGCCACGAACCGCGGCCGGGGTGGCGGCCCTCTTCTATGCGGGCATCTACGACGACCAGTCGATCGAGCGCGGGCTCGACTACCTGATGCGGAACTCGTTGCCGACCGGGACCGGCGGGCCGCTCGGCCAGGCCCATTACTTCTACGGCCATTACTACGCGGTGCAGGCGATGTATCTCGCCGGCGGCGAGCGATGGAGCGCCTGGTGGCCCGCGATTCGCGATGAGCTGATCGCCCGCCAGGAGGCCAATGGCGGGTGGAACGACCAGCAGGCTGGCGAGGCGTACGGGACGGCGATGGCGCTGATCATTCTCGAGATGCCGAAGCGGTACCTCCCGATCTTCCAGAAGTGAGCCCGGTGCCGAAGCGGACGGCGGATCGCTCATGTCCGGCCGCCCTCGCGTTGCCCGATTCGGGCTACAGTCCGGTCTCTTGATCGTCGGTGGCGAAGGATTGCACGTCGACCGGGCGACGGTGAAACGACGATCACGCCGCTGACGACCACGCCCCGACGTGAATCCACCCATGCGACGCAGCCTCGGCATCCTCATCCTCGCAATCGGACCGGTGGCTTTCGGATCGACAACGGTCTCGGCCCAGGTCGCCGTCCGCGAGTGGACCGCCGTTCCCGATCGCCTCATCGTGATCGATCCCGACGGCTCGACCTCCCGCTGCGGTTGGTTCGTGACGCTCGAGGATCGCCTGATCGCCCTCCGGTCGGTCGCCGGCACACCGGTTCCCGACCGTCGCGACCACCCGCTTCCGGGCGTTCGTGCCGTGCTCGAACGGAACCCCAACCACCAGCCGCTGCCCATGCCCGGGCTGCTGGTCACCGCCGATGGCCAACGCCTGCCCGGCGAACCGCGGATCTCGGCGGGTCGACTGCTCTGGCGTAACCGGTGGACCGGCGAGGTCTCGATTCCCCTCGAGGACCTGGCCGGCGTGAGACTCGCACCGGAAGGCGGGTTGCCCGAGGCAGCCGATGGTGACGTCGTCGAACTGGTCAATGGCGATCGCATCGTGGGGCTGGTCGGATCCATCGGGGTCAACGTCACGATCGAGGATCCGTCGGCCACCTCGACGGCGAATGCGCCCGAGCGAGAATCCATCGGGATACCCCTCGAGCGGATCCGCTCGATCCGGCTGCTGCCGGCGCCCATCGAACCCAAGGGACCTCGTGCGTGGTTCGTCGACGGGACGGTCGCGGCCGGCCGGATCGTCGCCGACGAGCAGTCAGGGGGGATGCGGTTCATTCCAGCCCTTCCACCCTCGTCGCGTTTCGAGGAGACGGGTCGCGAACCCATCCGCGTTCGTCCCGAGGACCTTCGGGCGTACGTTCCCGACATGGCCGCGGTATTGCCGCTTTCCTCGATCCCGGCCTTGCAGGCGATGGCCACCGGCACATGGCCGTCGTATTCGCCTCCCGAGTTCGCGATCTCGCGCACACCCGGTCCGGCGGATGCCGCCGACGTGATCCTGCACGGTCCGGGGTCGGTGCGGTGGACGCTTCCGAAGGGGTCGTGGATCCTCGTCGCCGAGGCGATGCCGCATGCCCCGGACAGCGCGTGGACGTCCTTCGACCTGGTGGTGCGTGAAGGTCCACGCGAGGTGTATCGTCGGACGATCCTCGCCGAGAGCGGATCGACCGAGATTCGGATTCCGATCGACGGACCGGATCTCTCGATCGAGGTGACCGAGGGCGAACACGGCCCGATCGCGGACGCGATCCGGTTGCGGCGGGCACTGCTTCTGCGGCGCTGAGCTCGCGAGCAACATCCCGATCGATCGGGATGATCCCGCAGGGCTCCCAGCGGCTCGATGCCCAGCGTGACAGCCGCACGACCGGTTCGGTTCCGCCCTCGCCACGGACCTCGATCCGCGCCCGGACCGCCCCGTCGACGCAGGTGACGCGACGAGTCGATCCCGACAGGACATCGCGCCAACGATCTCGGCGCCATCGCTCGGGACCGGTCGATTGGTAGACCGCGGCCGGGCGCATCGACTCGATCCATGCGGCGACGGCCGGTCGCCACGAGCCATGATGGGGAAGCTCGACCAGATGCGGCCTCGGGACCGCATTCCGTCCGATGAGATCGCGGACCCCCGCGGTCTCGAGGTCGCCTGCCAGTACCGCATCAAACGTCCGATCGCCGACCGGGTACTGCACGTGGATCACCTGCGACCCGTCGTTGTCGCCGGCGTACCGAGCGTCGGGATGGGGGTGCAGCCAGGTCCAACTGCTTCCGGCGAGCCATTCCCGGCGGCCGGCGGCCCCGATCTCGATCGGAACGCCGAAAGCGGCTGCGGCGGCCAGCAATTGCCCTGACGCCCCGTCGGGATCACGCGTCGCCGCCTCGTGCATCACCGGATTGACGATGAGCCGCTCGGTCGGGAAGCGAGCGAGAATCGCCGGCACCGCGGCAAAGTGGTCGAGGTTCGGATGGCTCACGATGACCGCCTCGAGGCGTCGGACTCCGGCGGCCCGCAACGCCGGGGCGACGGTCCGGATCCCGAGCGACGACAGGTCGAGACTTCCGGCGTCGAAGACCACCGCGACGTCCCCGTGCCGCAGGATGTGGCAGGAACCGTCGCCGACATCAAGCATGACCCACTCGAGGGTCGCCTCGTGCCCATGGCGAATCGCCGCCCCGGCAACGCCGGTCCATCCGACCGCCAGCAGGCCAAAGGCGGCACGGCGCACCGGCCAGAGCCGGCTTCGGCACCACGCGACGGCGGCGACGCTGACGATCGACGCCCAAGCCCAGCCGACTCGACCGACCTCGAGATCCGGTACCTGCCATCGCGATGGCAGTTCGGCGATCCAGAGCAAAGCGCCCGTGAGGTGAACCCACGCGTGAGCGAGCGGCACGGCAAGAGATTCATGGATGCACGCCACCGAGGCGACCGCGAGACCGCTCGCGATGGTGAGCCCACCAAGGGGTATCGCGACGATCGACAATGGAAGCCCCAGCCAGGACACCTGGCCGAAGTGCACGACCGAGAGGGGAGTCACGACGAGCCAGACCGCGATCGATGAGACGACCAGGCTCCGGATCGCGCTGACGCACGCGTCAAAAGCGGTCGTCGGAGCCTCCTCATCGCGGCCATACCATCGCTCGCCGAGCGGGCTCGCGGCCCAGCGAAGGGCGAGCACCGCGGCGAACGTCAGCTGGAAACCGGGATCGGCGATCGCCAGCGGATCGATCGCGAGCAGGAGGATCGCAATCGCTCCGAGCAGCGATGTGGCCCGGTATCGCCGGCCGCACGCCTCCGCCGCCGCCCCGGCCACGGCCACGAATCCGGCCCGCGCGACGCTCGGCTCGTCGTCGACCGCGACGAGGTACGCGGCGGCCAGGCCCGCGGTGACGACCGCGGTCAATCGCCACGGACCGCCGAACACCCGCATCAGGATCGCGGTCCCGATCCCGAGCACCGCGAAGTTGAATCCCGAGATGGCGACCAGGTGCGACAACCCGCTGCGGGCGAAGTGATCGCGAGTCTCCGGATCGTCACGGGACTCGCGCCCGAACAGCATCGTCATCGCAAGAGCGGGTCGAGGATCCGGAGGACCTGCCGCCGGCGCTGGAGCCACTCGCTCCAGCAGTCGCTCAACCCGTCCGCGAGTGCCGTCGCGAATCGCACGGGCGGATCGTGCGAGCACGCCACGGTCCCGCTCGATCACGCGTACCGCGTCGGCTCCGGTCGCAAGGGTGGCGACGGCGGACTCCTCACGTCCCCCGGACGGCCACGCGTCGCCGGGCCGCGGGGCCGGATATGGATTGCGGCCCGCCCGAGACGGGAACAGCCAGCCGCGGGCCTCGATCCGATCACCGATCGCGACCGCGATCGTTTCGGATGCGACAGCCAACCGGACCCGTCCGCGGATCTTCCTCCGATCGCCGTCACCCGAGTCGAGCACGACATCCTCGGCGTCGAAGCGGACTCCCCTGCCGCGTCCAAGCCCGCGACCGAGCCAATCGGATCCCGGCGGCGGGGGCCTCGGCGAACTCACGACCCGCCCGATCACGAGGGCCGGAAGCCCTTCCTCGGGGATCACGAGGTCGCACCGCGAGGCCGCCGGGCCCTCGGCCGGAATCAAGGATGCCCCGGTCGCGACGCATGCACGGTCACCGCTCGTGACCATGCTCCACCGACCCGCGGTGATCACGACGCCCGTTCCGAGCAGCACCAGCGCGACCACGGCGGCCCCCCGGACCGCGACCGTCGATCGCAGGCACGAAAGCGCCGCACCACCGCCGGCGGCGACCGCCGCGCCGGCGAATGCGAAGGTCGGCAGATCGCCCTCGAGCGTCCACGCCCCGCAGATCGGCGGAAGCCCGCACCCGATCGCGAAGGCCAGCGCCACCCACGGCACGACCGGCGGCTCACGCCTCGAGGTCGATGTCAAGCGGCGCGTCATCCCACAACTCCTCGTCATGCCACGGCATGTCGTCCCCCCGGATGCTTCGTTCCCACAACCCGACGCGAGCGTACCGCGGCTTGCACGCCACACCGAAAGTCGCCGCCTTTTTTCTTGCCCGACGCCATCGCCCCGTTCGCCCGTGCCTGTCCCTCATCGCGACCCGGTACACTCGAACCGGTGACCCTCGCCGAGTCCATCGTCCACACCGTCCAGCCGTTCGCGATCGATTTCGGCGGCGGCTTCGGCATCCGCTGGTACGGCCTCTCGTACGCGGCCGGTTTCCTTGCGGCGTGGCTGATCATCCGCCTCCTCGCCCGCTCGGGTCGCACGCCGCTCACCATGCCGCAGGTCGGTGACCTGCTCACGTACCTCGTGGTCGGCGTCATCGTCGGGGGCCGGCTCGGCGACGTCCTCTTCTACCACCAGTCCTTGCTCTGGAAGTTCACGGGCACGTGTCCTTTCTGGGGACTGCTCGAGATCCACAAGGGCGGCATGTCGAGCCACGGCGGGATTCTCGGGGTGATCGTCGCGTGCATGCTCTTCGCGAGGAAGCACCGGCTGCCGGCGCTTCACGTCACCGACCTCGCGTGCATCGCCGCGCCGCCGGGCCTCGCCCTCGGCCGGCTCGCGAATTGGGTGAACGGGGAGTTGCCCGGCAAGGCGCTTCCCGCCGCGATGCAGGGTGACGCGCCGTGGTGGAGCGTCAAGTATCCCGAGGAACTCCTCTCGCGGGGATTCGCGCGGACGGCCGAGCTCGAGCAGCTTCCCGCGGTCCGGGCCCTCGCCGCGCGAACCGCGGCCACCGGAGAGTCGCTGGCCGAGGCGACCTATCGAGCGTGCTACGCGGGCAACCGCGAGGTCGTCGAGCAGATCGCGCCGCTGCTCACCGCCCACTACCCGAACAACTTCATCCAGGCCGCCACCGACGGGATCGGGCTGGGCCTCGTGATGCTTGCGGTGGCCGGCGTTCCGCGAAAGCCGGGCATCGCGTCCGGCGCGTTCCTCGTCGCGTACGGCGGCCTGCGACTGCTCAGCGAGAGTTTCCGCGAGCCGGACGCCGAGGTCTTCACGATCGGTCCGCTGACCATGCCGATGCTGCTGAGCCTCGGCATGGTGGCGGTCGGGACCGAGATCGTCCGTCGATCGCGACGCGGGCCGCTTCCGCCCTTCACGGCGTCTTCCGGCAGGGATCGCTCGCGGTGAGCGAACGCATCTCGCCCGAGGCGAGGTCGCGCATCATGCGATCGATCCGCGGCCGTGACACCGGGCCCGAGCGGCTCGTCCGCTCGATCGTGCACGGGCTCGGCTTCCGGTTTCGCCTCCATCGCAAGGACCTTCCGGGCACGCCCGATCTCGTGCTCCCGCGTCTTCGCGCCGTCATCCTCGTCCACGGGTGCTTCTGGCACGCGCACCGCTGCCGGGCGGGGCGGACGGAGCCGCGGACGAACGCCGAGTTCTGGCGGGCGAAGCGTCAGGCCAATCGGGCCCGCGACGCGAAGGTCCGTGCGGCGCTGCGTCGCCTCGGCTGGAAGGTCATCGAGGTCTGGGAATGCGAGCTGCGTGACCCGGCGGCCGTGACGCGCGATCTTCGCGACGCGCTCCGCGGGCCGCGACCGGTCACTTCACGTCGGTCCGGCTCCGGTCCGCCAGCCAGACTTCCTGCAGCAGCATCCGCATCGCGTCGTTCGCGGGGTTCCCGGTCACCACGCCGAGTCCCTCGTTGATCAGGCTGCGATCCTCGAGCTGGTGGCCGAGGTATGCAAGCAGCAGTCCGAACGAGTCGGCGTCGGTCTTTCCCGAGATGCGTTCCCGCAGCGCGTCGACCGCCTGCCGGAGCCGGGCTTCCCTCGGCAGCAGCCGCACCTCGTAGCGGGTGTCGATCATCTCCGGATACGACGTGAAAAGCTCGCGGAACGTCAGCGCGGCCGAGAGGTAGAGACCGGCTCCGAGCTGGCTGTTGCCGAGCCCCGCGATGAGCAGCGGATTACCCGAGTTCAAGGCGAGCGCGTCGGCGAAGCACCGCTCGGCGGTGAAGAATTCGCCCTTGTCGATGTTGTCCTGTCCCGATCGCACCAGCTGGTCGACACGAGCCCGATCGCCGGGGGAAAGGTCACTCACGGTGCTGCCGTGACGCAGGTTCTCGGCGAGGCGGCGGATGGCCTCGGCGTTCAGCAGCTCCTGCTTGACCGCCTCCTGCTCCTCGGTCGACAGCGTGGACTCGCCGGGCACGGTCGAGTCGACTTCGGCGGGCCTCTCCGGCGCCATCGGCAGTCC
Organism: Phycisphaeraceae bacterium; assembly: GCA_040374395.1. GTDB lineage: Bacteria > Planctomycetota > Phycisphaerae > Phycisphaerales > SM1A02 > JBEIUL01. The sequence goes on along the minus strand of JBEIUL010000026.1, from coordinate 2,978 downwards.
GGTCCGTGGGTCGATTCCCGGCTCGGGCGGCGCCGTCGGGTCGGGAGCGACGTCGAGCGGGGGCTTCTCCGCGGGCGCCACCGTGCCGCGGAGCGTTCCGCGCAGGACCTCGAGCTCCTTGCGGACCTCCTCGACGACCCGCGGATCGGCGTTGACGTTGACGTTCGGAACGTCGGCGTAGGCACGGATCACGTCACGCACGATCCGCTCGTACGCATCACCGGCCGATTCGTCGCCGATCGGCGTCGGCTGGATCATGGCGTCGGTCGCCGCGTTTCGCGACAACGGCGAGATGAACGACTGCTGGGCCGTGTTGGCCATGATCCGCCCGTCGGCGATCTCCTCGCGGGCGATCGCCTTCTCGTAGAGCGACAGGCCCGACTTCGTCAGGGGATCGGCGACCTTCTCCATCCTCATTCCCTGGATCGGCGAGACGACGTAGTTCACCTGGTTGTTGCGGGCGTCGAGGCCCTGTGCGAAATCGACGGGCTCGGCGTTGAGCTGGACCACGCTTCCGAGGTTCAGGGCGGAGTTCTGCCGGTCGAGGCGCAAGCGGGCATCGGGCCGCGAGGCCATCGGCTGGTTGCTCGGGATGGTGTCGATGGGCGTGGTCGCTCGCCGGTACTCGAACTGACCGAAGCCTTGCGCGATCTGGAACTGGTCGGCGCTGCGGACCGTCTGCACCCAGACCGGATTCGACTCGGCCGAGTACGCCTCCCAGCGGAACAGGTCGTCGGACCCGGCTCGGCCGCGGAAATCGGTGTCGGCGCGGTAGCCGACCGATCCGCGGAAGCCGCGGCCGCCCGCGACGTTGTTGGTGACCACGAGGTTCCGGGCGTTGAAGTCGATCTTCTGCGCGGCCTGGTTCGCCGGTCCGTCGGTGACGCTGAGGTTCGCGTCGAGCGCGCCGCCCGTGCCCGGCAGGCGACGGGCTCCCACCGCACCGCGGACGCGGGCCCCGGGCGAGAGCACCGTCGGCGATCCCGACGGCGCGTCCAGTGCGTACTGGGCGACGGCCGGCTCGGCGACGAGGGCGGTCGCGAGCGTCGAGAGGAACGCGGCGAGGCTGAACGGCACGGTGCGGATCGGCGCGAGACGCATGGGGAAATCCTCGGTTCGGACCACGATCGATGACCGTCCATTATCGGCGCGCCGCCGAGCCGGAAGCCAGCATCAAACCGCCCGATTCGATCCCCACCGCACCGCTCAGGGCGACGGCGATCCGGTCTCCGCGGGCGACGGTTCGGGCTCGGCTCCGGCGGGCGGGTTATCCGCCCCCTCGACCGTCGCCATCGACATGGTCAGGGCGTCGTACACCTCGTCGAGAAACTCCGGTCTCGAGGCGTGCGCGACGTACACCACGTTCCCGTCGGTCCACGCGAGGGCCAGCCGTTGCCCGAACCCGTCGCTCGACACGTCGATCGTGATCGGCCGGTTGATGGGCACGAAGCGTGGCCGCCCGAACTCGTCGTACACGATGAACTGCTCGTCGTCGGGAATGAGCGTGAGCGTCACGAACTCGCGCGAGCCGGCCGCCCCACGGACGTACACCACGTTCGCCGCCGATCCGCCCGACGGCGTGCCCGGCACTCGGGTCGCCCGCGGGACGAGGGCCCGAAAGCCCTGCTGCGACAGGTCGGGGATTCGGCCCGAAACGCCGAGGATCCGGCTCGCGGCGGCCGTCACCTCGCCGATCGAGGGGCCGGAACCGACCGGCCCGGTCCCGTCGGTCTCGGGCGAGTCCTTGCCCATCGCGTGGATCGTCTCGAACACCAGCTCGTCGTGCACGCTGCGCGTGACGTCGGCCAGCTCGAAGAGCGAGGTTCCCAGCGATGGGTTCCCGCGATCGCCAAGCGGGGGCCCGTAGATCCCGAAGAGCACCGCGAACGCCACGAGAGCCAGCGACGCCGCCACCGCGAGGCCGCTCCAGGCCCCTCGCGAGGCCGGGGCGTCGAATTCCCCGTGGTGTCCGGTCATCTCGGGGCGTTCGTGCACGAATCCCATGCTACGCGGGGCCTGCTCGCCGGTTGCCGCGACCGCAGGTTTCCGGAACCGGCGCCACCGTCAATCGCCCGCCCGACCCGGTCGGTTCCCTACACTCCACCCCATGGCCTCGACCGGAGACGCCACGCCTTCCCCCGCCGGCCCCTCGCCCGCCGCGATCGCCCGCACGCTGGCCCGCCACCCGCGGCCGCTCGGCGGCGACACCGCGCGAAGCGTCGGGGCCCCGGTCGTCTCGCTGACCGGATACGTCCTCAACAACGACCCTGGCACGCACCAGGTCAAGATCGGCAAGAAGCCCGAGTGGCTACGGGCCCGCGTCCCGGGCGGCGAGGGCTACGAGCGGCTGAAGAAGATCATCGACGAGCACCGCCTGCACACCGTCTGCCAGGAGGCCTCGTGCCCCAACATGGGCGAGTGCTGGAGCCGCGGCACCGCGACGATCATGATCCTCGGCGACACGTGCACCCGCTCGTGCGGCTTCTGCAACGTGAAGACCGGCAAGCCGCCGACGCTGGATCTCGACGAGCCGCGCCGCGTGGCCGAGAGTCTCGCGCTGATGAAGCTCAAGCACGTGGTGATCACGAGCGTCAATCGCGACGAGCTGGCTGACGGCGGCGCCGCGATCTGGGCCGAGACGATCGAGCGGGTGCACGAAGCCTGCCCCGGCATGAGCGTCGAGGTGCTGGTCGGCGACTTCTGCGGCGACGAGAAGGCGCTGCAGGCGGTGATCGACGCTCGGCCCGAGATTCTCGCCCACAACATGGAGACGGTGCACCGCATGCACCCCGCGGTGCGGCCCCAGGCGAAGTACGAGCGTTCGCTGCGGGTCCTGCAGCAGATCCAGCAGAACGGCTTGGTCACCAAGACCGGCATCATGGTCGGCATCGGCGAGAGCGACGAGGAAGTGCTTGAGCTGATGGACGACGTCCGGACGTGGTCGAAGGCCGACATCCTGACGGTGGGCCAGTACCTGC